>NZ_JAYMZS010000001.1:117374-211683 GCF_035828755.1 Amycolatopsis sp. H20-H5
ACGGCGTTTTACGCCGTGAAGGTGGCCTTCAGGGGCATTGGGCCCAGCGAGGTGAGAAAGGCGCGCGAGTACACGGAATCGCAGGTGAACGACGCGTGAACTTGTCCTGCGCGAGCGCCGTGGAACCGTCGGCCGGGCCGTACTGTTTCCTTTCTTGACCTTTGCGCCTGGGGAGGTGGCCCGTTGTGCTGTCAGGTTTCGCCGACGCGCTGAAGACGGTCGGAACGGTGCTCAGCGGCAGCGGCGGCACGATCGGGCTGGCCGTCGGGATCATGCTGGTGTTCGGCGCCCCGCTCGCCGACCGGTACCTCCTGCGGCCGAAAAGGCTGCAGTACCGGGTTCTCTACGACTCCAACATCGGGCTCAGCCCGGACGAGTTCTACGACAACCGGCGCCGCGGCCACGCCGATCCCCAGCTCGTCCTGATGGGCGACCTGATGAGCCGGATGACGGTGGTGGTCATCCGGATCCGCAACATCGGCAGCAAGACGATCGACGAGAAGGACTTCGGCTCGGCGATCACGCTGTCGTTCAGCGGCCGCGTCATCCACGACATCCGGATCTCGGAGGCGGGCCGCGACGAGTACCACGGCGTCGTCAGGGTGGACAGCGTGCGGGACAGGGTCCGGCAAAGCCTGGACTTCGTCGACAGCACCGGCACCGCCGCCCCGGACCGCGATCATCTCGAACCCGGCCGGGCAGGCGACCGGACGACCCCGCCGTCGATCGCGTCACTGCGCGAGGTGGCGCGAAAGAACATGCAGCACCGGTTCGCCGGTCCGGACCGGACGCCGGACACCGCCGACCCGCCGGGCACCGAGTGGAAGCCGGACCAGCTCGTGCTTTCCGGCTTCCGGCTGGACAAACGGGAACGGTTCAAGCTGCTCGTCGTCCTGCTGGAGCCCGAAACCGACCAGGGGGTGCAGCTCACCAGCGAGCTGACCAAGGGCGTGCTGGTCAACGGGCAGATCGACAAACGCCAGCCCCGCAACCAGAAGAAGTCCCGCCGAGTGACCTGGCAGCAGGTCGCCACCGCGACCGGGACGCTGCTCACCGGCGTGCTGGTCGCGGCCCTGCTCATCCCGGGCCCGGCCGCGCAGGGCAGCACCGACGCCTCGATCCGGTGCGCACGGGGAACCGTCGCCATCAAGGGATCGAGCGCGTTCACCCCGATCATCGACACCATCGCCGGGGTATACCGCCGCTCCTGCGCCGGGGCCACCATCACCGTCACCTCCACCGGCAGCATCAACGGCGTCCACGAGTTCACCACCGAGCAGGGGCGCGACAGCCACAACGTCCTCGGTGTCCTGTCCGACGGGAAACCCTCGGAGAATGTGCCCGATCTCGAGGCCCACGCCATCGCGGTGATCGTCTACAGCATGGTGGTCAACCGTGACACCGGAATCGACGGGCTCACCCTCGAGCAGGTGCGGGGCATCTACACCGGCCAGTACCGCGACTGGCAGCAGCTGCGGAGCGGCCCGTCGCTCCCGATCCGGATCGTCAGCCGCGGCCAGGAATCGGGCACCCGTGCCACTTTTGAGCGCAAGGTGCTCGGCCACCCGGAGACGATCCTGTCCTCGGACTCCTGTCTTTCACCCGAACGGGCGATCCAGGCGCCGGTCATCCGCTGCGAGCGCAGCAGTGCCGCCCAGCAACTCGACCAGATCGCCGCGACCCCTGGCGCGATCGGCTACTCCGACACCCCCGCGGTCAAAGCGGACATCGCGCGCGGCAGCAGGATCAGCTCCGTCCCGCTCGACGGCCGCTATCCCGACGTCAGCACCATCAGCGCCGGTTTCCCGTTCTGGACCGTCGAGTACCTCTACACCCAGGGCGTGCCCGACAACGACTCCGTGCTCAAGAACCTGCTCGACTACCTCAGCAACGGCAACGCCCGCGCCGAACTCCACGACGCGGGTTACACCCCGTGCGTCACCAAGACCGGCCTCGTCCTGCCCCTGTGCGGCAACGGGCCCTAGCGGTCACGGGATTCCGAAAGCAGGAGGCGAAGCCACGAGCTGACCCGTCCACCGGTGTGGACACGGCGGCGGGAAGCTGCCGACCTGGGGCTCGCGCAAGTCGCCATGCACCCGGCACAAGCGAACGCGTCGTTCAAGCTGAGCGACCTCGATCAGTGACATGGACCAACGACACCGCAAGATCAGACAACGGGGCGGCCCAACCGCTCGGGAACCACCGCGAACGTTTGCCCCAACGGGTCGGCATCGCTGCACCCCGATACGACCCGCGAGGGGTGTTCCGCCGTGGATCGCACCGCGAGAATCGACCGTCCAGACAATAATCGAGGTGTACTGATGCAACCCAAAGGTGCGGAACCGACGCCTGCCGAATCCGAGCAGGCCGAGACGGAACGACTCCTGTGCGGCATCACGCAATGGTTGATCTTGGCTTGGCGGAAGAAACCCAAGCTGAGCTGGGCCGAAATCGTCGAATGGTTCCACCGCGAGTATGGCGCCGAACCGCCGCTCCCACCCGCCTGCATCGCGCTGCTCCAGTACTACACCGGCGCCAAGCCGACGAGCGCTCGGGACCTCGAGGGCGACCCATCACTTGTCGCCAACGCAATCGCCAAGACCGCGGCCGCCATCGCGGCGGAGGACAGGAACAAGCAACCGCAGGTGCCGCCCCCAGACCTCAACCTCCACTTGGGTGTGGAGGACGAGGACTTCGAGACCGAGGATCTGCGCGCGGCGTTCCTTAGTGAAGCCGCCGAAGCCGTCGGCCAGCGATGCTCGCAAGACCTGCTGTACGGTGCCGCTTGCCAGCAGCTCTACGGCTCGACGCTCCTGCCCGGCACGCTGGCCGAGGCCTTGGAGGACGAGCATTGGCTGGCACTGCTGACAGAGGATCTGCGACTCCATTCGAGCGACGCCGATTGTTCGCTCCATCACATGTTGCACTACATAGTCGCCCGCTGGGGTGGCCGGACCGAACCGACGGAGATTCTGCGACTCTACGTCGAGGACGCGGACACTCTCGGGCTCAGGTGGAGTCGCGACGCAGGAGAGGTCACGCGAGAGGTGTACGCGACCATTGAGGACCCCGAGGCCCATGCGGGCACCACCGACGAAAGGGAGATCATCGAGCGCATCCTCAGCCGATTCGACCGGGACGCGCTCGACCAGGTCGGCGCATGGTACGAACAGCAGTTCCTCGTGCGGATGCAGTGGATCGGCGCTATCGCCGAGAACTACCGCGGCCGAATCTAAAAAAGGATGTCCCACGCCAGCTGCATTCATCGTGTGAGGCCGCGAACACCCAACTCCGGGCGCTCCGCAAAAATCATCACCTGCACGTTTACGAACCCGGTATCGCCGCTGGTCACGGCATATATCCAGTTCACCCCTGCTTGATTTCGCGGTCGCGATAGCGGTCCTGACTCTTGATATACGTGGCAACTCCGGTGAACTCGCTGCGCTGGACGGCGCTTCTGTGCTGGGTGACCACAAAGTGGTCTCGCCGCGGCCGACGACGGGGTACGCGCTTGATCTCGCCGGTAACCCACCCTGTGATCTTGAGCAACTTGATCACGGTGTCGTCGTACTCAGTGAAGTCTGAATCGGCCGAAAGAAGCACCCGGCCCATATACGCCGCGTAGTAGCAGCTACCGTTCTTCCCGCTGAGCGTATCGAGAATATCCACATTGATCGACTCCGGATAGCTGGTCCCCACCTTGACCTCTATACACTCTGTGTCACCACTGTAGGTGGCATCACCAGTTGCCGTGCCGACCTGCACGTTGACCAGCGCCTTGGGCTTCACCTTTACCTGTTCCAGCGCGTCTATCAGATCGGCGACGTTGATGGGTGCGAAAGCAGCGCGAAGGTCCTCGAACGTCGCGAAGAACTTCTTGCTGTCCCCATCGTTGTACATGGCAATTATCTGGGTTTTCTCAGACTCCAACGGCCTTATCGGCTTGCCGTCATCCGATATTCGACTGACTAACTGAGCGATTGCCGCCTTAAACACCGATTGGTGCGCCCAATCGACTGGAACGCAGCCCTTGACCAGCCCGGCTTGCGTAGCCAATAGGCTGCGTGCATCACTCCGCTGCCTGGCCATGGCCTCGCCACTCAACACCTTACCCGCGATATTCGTGCGAGCCGGGGCTTTCGGGTCGAACAGGTCCCTGTTTTTGCTCACCATCTCATTGTAATCCCGGAACGCATCCCCAAAACTGTTGCCCATCCGGCGGCCCGCGGCATCCATGGAGCCTGGCCAGAGCGTGAGACCTTCCGGCAGAATCAGGTCAAAAGACCTCTCCTCGGCTAGCAGGAAGTCCTCCGGCTGCCACGTCACTTCTGGTGCCGCGCCGGAAGGCTCGACGTCGGAGTGATGTTCGACGTAGGCGGGCTCGACATCCAAGTACCGCCCGCCCTTGTCTTCCCGTACGCGATATCGAGGGTAGACTTTTTTGATCCCAATCTTCACCTGCGGGAAGGGTAAACTGCCATCGCTTGTCGGAGTAACGTGAAAGATGTCCCGACAAGGGCCGGTGTGATACTCCCGGAATACAGTGCCCACATTGTCGAACGCGTCCATCGCTTCCAGTATCGAGGCGCCGGTGTCCAGCGCTCGGATCGCCAACCCGAGCAAGCGCAGCTCAGGATCGAGATCTTCGATCTGATTGAAGAAGACAACGCGGTCAACCACCTGGAAGTATCCACAGCGGTCACCGCCGTTCCGAACGCCGTCGAGCACTCGGCGGTTCGACTTTGTCAGACCGTCTCCCGCCAGCGTGGCTTCGACGTGGAACCCGTTCGTCGGATCGTAGCTCCACAGCCAGGAAAAGCAGAAGCCAGCCGCCTGGATTGGCGCCGGCTGCACCCCTGCGCCGACGAGGCCGCAAATATCCGCGTCCAGCCCGGTCCCTGGCCTGGTCGTGACTTCGCCGACGCCGATGGAATGCATTCGCTCGACAAGGGAGGGCATATCTTTGTACACCGTCGACATCGGGATGCTATCCGCGACAAAGATGGTGAGGGTAATCGACTGGGCGTCTTGAGTAACGTCTTCTGCCGTACTTTCGGTTTCATCGCTCCATGGAATGTCGCCCAGTACATCGACTTCCCCTCCGGCTGGCCCGGTGGCCGAACCTTCGCCATCCTGGCCGGGCCGCATGGATTCTTTGACCAGCAGGAGATCGCTTCCCGCGTAAGTGCAGACCGACGAGACATCCCCGAGAAAAACCTTTACATCCAGCGACATATTTCCATCAGTAAATGCGTCAGTCAGGTCGTCAACGAATTGCGTCAAGTTTGCGACTTCGCTTGTCACCTGGTCGAGAGCGATAGGTAGGACGGCGGAGTTCTGATACCACGCCAAGTTCAAGCCGTAGGCGCGTTCGTTGTAGTCGTCCAGTGCCGGACACAGCATCTTCATACACTCGGCGAGTGCGGGAAAGTCGCGTTCTGTTGTGCTATCGAGAGCGCACACCGACAGCAGAGGAACGACCTGCGCGATCTGCTCGTCATCGCCAGATAGGCCTTTGGCATAGAGCGTAATATATGTTCTGTTGATGGGTTCCATGGCGTGCCTTCCGGTGAAGAATCCTCGGCCTGCCTTCACGTGGACTCCACCATGCCATGTCGCACCGCCTTACGACAGGAATGACGCGCAAACCATCGCGCACCAATGGATGCCCGATCGGGACAAGGTGTGTATGCCTGGGCCTCACTGCCCCAACGCTTGGCCTTCGACCTGACACGCGGGCACCAGTGCGGCGCACGCATGTTTCACCACGCCGTGCGGGCTGCAAGCCGACGCGGCCGCGGGCGATTGCGCCGTGGCGGTACCCGCGAGTCTCGCCAGTGGAGCTTCACGCACTCACCGAAGTCGATCTTCTGATCGCCATCTTCGGCGGGCATCTGGACGATCTTGTCCGCGTCACCAAGACAGGCAGGTTCAGGCGGTCACGGCAGGCGATCTTGACGTTCAGCGGGGAAGGCATCCGCCATTAGATCTACGTGCGGCCGGCGCTATACGGAGTGGGCGACACCCAGCGTCGGAACGGACCAGCATCGCAGCATTCCAGTGGTGTCCATTCCTCCGCCGTCAGCGCCAGCCGCACGCAGCCGCGCCAGGCTCCGTTGAGGCGTTGGAACCGGGGCGATATCCCCTCGCGGCGAAACCCGAGCCGGTGCGCGAGCGCGACCGACCGGATGTTGTCGGGTGCGATGTTGATCTCCAGGCGGTGCAGCTCGAGTCCCTCCGCCGCCAGGAAGCACTGGTCGACCACGAGGCGCAGGGCTTCTGTCATCCGGCCGGTGCCCGCGTAGGGCAGATACGCGTCGTAGCCCACCGTGGCGGTTTGCGAAGATCCGCGAAGTATATTGTAGACAGTGATCTTTCCGGCGATGCCACCGTCGGCTCGGTTGATGACTAGGAACACCGGCTCGGTATTGAGTTCCGATTTCGCGAGCATGTCCCAGAAGTCGTTGTCCTCATCCGGGACGTGGTTCCACGGGGCAATGTGCTGCGCGCTCCTCCGTACGGCAGCCATCAGCGGCGCTTTGTCCTCCTCGCGTGGCGGCCGGATCTCGACGCGACCGCAGCGATGGGCCGAGCGGTGCACGTGGTGTTCCCAGCCCACACCGTTCAGCTCGGGGCGGGCGGGCATTTCAGCAGACGATCTGGCCATAGCTCACTCCATGCTGTTGTCTTGCCGTGTTCCAGGGCGGCGGACCGGCAGGAGCTCGATCGACAGCACTCCGCCGAGCACACTGACCGCCGGGGCGACGGCCCCGCGACAGTCCGCATCGGTTGCTCAGACTGCCCGGGATGAACCGCTGCCTGGCGGCATCGGCCAGCGGGAAAGCGGCGGATCGGCATGATCCCGCTGCCCTCGACGCTGCAGAGAAGCGCACTGCTCACAATCGGAGTACAGCACCGCGCAGACCGACGATGACGCTATCGCGCAGGAACTGCGCACTCAGGCAACACACTTGGCCCGTCCGGCCAAGACAAGCGGTCGAGGTGCGACCGGGCACGCGCCGCGTGCTGAGCCGCTGTCACGTTCGGTGCTTCTCCCCTGACCGGTGTGGCACGCAAACCAGAGGTGTCAAAGGAAAGCAGATCGCCCCAGGGTCGTACGGGAACCGTCCAGGCCGGACGAAGGTCGCGGCGGTGGTTCGTTCGCGTCCTGCCGACAGCGATCACCGTCGAACGACGGCTGCTGACGACGACACGTCATCCGGACAATCAAGCTACCCCAGAAACACTTCAGCGCCCGCTGACCTGGGTCAACGAGCGCTGAGTGGAAGCTGACTGTACCCCCGATGGGATTCGAACCCACGCTACCGCCGTGAGAGGGCGGCGTCCTAGGCCGCTAGACGACGGGGGCTTAGGAACTTCATCTTCTTTTGTTGTTTCTTGCGAGAGACAACTTACCAGACCGGGTTCCCGCCGTTTCGACGGGGGTCACTCTCTGCAGCTGGGGTACCAGGACTCGAACCTAGACTAACTGGACCAGAACCAGTCGTGCTGCCAATTACACCATACCCCAGTGAGACGCTGAGTCACTTCGAAGCAAGACCAGACAGCTTGATTGGCTCAGCACCGCACGAAGAGAAATACTAGAGCACGCTGTTTCACCCGGTGAACGCGGGGGTCTCGGCTGCCCGCTGCGCCGGGACACCGACCGTCACGAACTCGGAAACGAGCAGCTCAGGGAGCTTTTCGAGGCTGGACAACGTGTGCACCCCGGCCGGCGCCCGCTCCGCGATGCCGTCGCGGTCGAGCCAGACGGCGCCGAGTCCGGCGTCACGGGCGCCGATGGCGTCGGTGTCGAGTTTGTCGCCGACGTGCACCGTCCTGGCCGGCTCGCAGGCGAGTCCGAGGCAGACCGAGTGGAAGATCACAGGGTCGGGTTTGGCTACTCCGAGTTCACCGGCGATGGCCACGTGATCGAAGTACGGCGCGAGCCCGAGGTCGGCGATTTTCTGCCGCTGGTGCACCCCGGAGGCGTTCGTCACGGCGGCCAGCAGCACGCCTGCCGCACGAAGCCAGTCCAGGCAGGGCAGGACGTCGTCGAACAGCTGCCAGGACAGCGAGAGCAGCTCACGGCGGCGGAGTTCGAAACTCGCCACCTGGTCTGCGTCGGCGACGATCCCGATCTCGGCGAGGAAGCATTCGGTGCGCCGGTGGTGCATCGTCGCGTAGTCGATCCCACCCGCGACGACGAGCGCGACGTGCTCCTCGGTGATCAGGTCCCACAGCGGCCACAGGTCGGCGCGGCCGGTCAGCGCTTGCAGGGTGCCGCGCAGCGCCGCGGTGCAGTCGATCAGGGTGTCGTCGATGTCCAGGCACACCAGGTGCAACTCCGGCGGTGACCACGGATCGGGCTGACCGGGTCCGGCGAGGACTGTCGGAGTTCGGGCACGGCGAGCAAAAGCGGAATCCACCAAGTGAGGCTAGGACACCCGGCGCGTTCGCGATTCGGCCAACGAGGTGACAGCCGCTGCTCCGTTCCGGCGCAGCGGCTCTACTCCCAGTCGATGGACCGCGGGTCGGCTCAGTGCCCCGGCACGGCCCGGTGCAGCCGGGCCAGGGAGGTCTCGCGCCCGAGAAGCTCCATCGACTCGTACAGCGGCGGCGACACCGTGCGCCCCGTGATCGCCACCCGGACAGGGGCGAAAGCCTTGCGGGGCTTCAATCCCAGACCATCCACAAGGGCGTCCTTGAGCGCCTGCTCGATCGCCGCGGTCTCCCACGACTCCAGCGCTTCCAGCGCCGTGATCGACGCGCGCAGCACGGGCTCGGCGTCGGCGTTGAGCACCTTGGTGGCCGCGGCCTCCTCGGGCGCGAACTTCGCCTCGTCGATGAACAGGAACCGCAGCATGTCGACTGATTCGGAAAGGACGGTGACGCGCTCCTGGACCAGCGGGGCGATCGCCGCGAGCTTCGCGAGCTGGGCGTCGTCCGGCTGTTCCGGCAGGACACCACCCGCGCTCAGGTACGGGATCACCCTGGTGACGAAGTCCCCGGCGTCGAGCGCGCGCACGTGCGTGCCGTTGATCGCCTCGGCCTTCTTGACGTCGAAGCGCGCCGGGTTGGCGCTGACCGTGGTGACGTCGAAAGCCTCGACGAGCTCGGCCACGCTGAACACGTCACGGTCGTCGGCGATGCCCCAGCCGAGCAGCGCGAGGTAGTTGAGCAGGCCCTCGGGAATGAAGCCGCGATCGCGGTAGAGGAAAAGGTTCGACGAAGGATCCCGTTTGGACAGTTTCTTGTTGCCCTCACCCATCACGTAGGGCAGGTGCCCGAACTCCGGGGTGAACTCGGCGACGCCGACGCGCCGTAGCGCCGCGTAGAGCGCGAGCTGGCGGGGGGTCGACGGCAGGAGGTCCTCGCCGCGCAGCACGTGGGTGATCCGCATGAGCGCGTCGTCGACCGGGTTCGTCAGCGTGTACAGCGGCTCGCCGTTGTTGCGGACCAGCACCGGGTCCGGGATCGTGCCCGCCGGGAAGCTGATGTCCCCGCGCACGAGGTCGGTCCAGGCGAGGTCCTCGGCAGGCATCTTCAGCCGCAGGACGGGCGCCCGGCCGTCGGCGCGGAAGGCGTCGCGCTGGGCGTCGGTGAGGTCGCGGTCGAAGTTGTCGTAGCCCAGCTTCGGGTCCTGACCGGCCGCCTTGCGGCGCGCCTCGACCTCTTCGTTGGTCGAGAAGGCTTCGTAGAGCTCCCCGGCCGCGAGCAGCTTCGCGGCGACGTCGGCGTAGATCTCGCGGCGCTCGCTCTGCCGGTACGGCCCGTACTCGCCGCCGACCTCGGGGCCTTCGTCCCAGTCGATGCCGAGCCAGCGCAGCCCGTCGAGCAGCTGGTCGTAGGACTCCTGCGAGTCGCGGGCGGCGTCGGTGTCCTCGATGCGGAACACCAGCTTGCCGCCGTTGTGCCGGGCGAAGGCCCAGTTGAACAGCGCCGTGCGGATCAACCCGACGTGCGGGGTGCCGGTCGGCGAGGGACAGAAGCGCGCGCGAACCTCAGAAGTCTCACTCATAACCCGTTCAGCGTATCCGTCGCCTGAACGCTTGACGCACCGGTGGGCCCGGTGCATCCTGAGTTTATTCAACGATTGATGAATAACGGGAGGGTGAGATGACCGAGCACAGGCAGTGCGTAGTCGTCGGAGGCGGGCCCGCGGGCATGGTGCTGGGCTTACTGCTGGCCAGGGCCGGGGTGAAGGTCACGGTGCTGGAGAAGCACGGCGACTTCCTGCGGGACTTCCGGGGCGACACCGTGCACCCGTCGACGTTGACCCTGCTCGACGAACTGGGGCTGGGCGAGAAGTTCAACGCGCTGCCCCACAGCGAGATCCAGCAGATCTCGCTCCCGAAGCCGGACGGCACCCAGCTGGTCTTCGCGGATCTCAGCAAACTGAAGGTCGCTCGCCCCTACGTCGCCATGGCCCCGCAATGGGACTTTCTCGACCTGCTCGCCGACTCCGCTCGCGGCGAACCGACGTTCGACCTGCGGCTCAGCACCGAAGTGACCGGACTGCTCCGCGAAGGCGGGCGCGTGGCGGGCGTCCGATACCGCACCGCCGACGGCGAGACCCGCGAACTCCGCAGCGATCTCGTGGTGGCCGCGGACGGCCGCTGGTCGCTCGCGCGCCGGCAAGCCGGGCTGGTGCCCAAGGAGTACGCCACGCCGTTCGACGCGTGGTGGTTCCGGCTTCCCCGCCACGAGGGTGAAGCGGGCGACACGCTCGTCCCGCAGCTGCACAACCGGCGCTTCGCCGTCGCGATCCCGCGGGCAGGGTACTTCCAAATCGCCTATATGGCCCCGAAGGGCGTAAACCTAGCGCTCCAAGGCATCGAACGGTTCCGCGAGAACGTGGCGCAGGTGTACCCGAGGTTCGCGGACCGGGTGGAGAGCCTGACGGAAATGGACGACGTCAAGCACCTCGACGTCCGCCTGAACCTGCTGCGCCGCTGGCACGTCGACGGGCTGCTCTGCATCGGGGACGCCGCGCACGCGATGTCGCCGGTCGGCGGGGTGGGCGTCAACCTCGCGGTGCAGGACGCGGTCGCCACGGCGGCGTTACTGGCAGGCCCGCTCCTGCGTGGGCGGCCGACCGGCGAGGAACTGGCGAAGGTGCGGGCGCGGCGGCGGCTGCCCACGTTGCTGGTGCAGGGCCTGCAGCGCGGGCTGCACCGGGTGATGATGCGCCCGGTGATGGAGGGCAGGCGCAACGGGCCGCCGGCGGCGCTGCTCAAGGCGTTCACCCTGTTCCCGGCGCTGAACATCGTGCCAGCCCGCCTGGTGGGCCTCGGTTTCCGTCCGGAGCACGCCCCGGACTTCGCCCGGCGGGCGGCCGAGCCCGTCGAGCTCGACCGGGGTTAGAGAGCCTGGACGGGGTTGGTCAGGGTGCCGATGCCCTCGATGGTGATCGACACCTCCTGGCCGTCGGTGATCGGGCCGACGCCCTCGGGGGTGCCGGTCAGGATGACGTCGCCGGGCAGCAGCGTCATCACGCCGGAGATGAACTCGATCAGCTCGGGGATCTTGTGCACCAGATCCGAGGTGCGGCCGTCCTGCTTGAGTTCACCGTCCACTTCGGAGCGCAGCGCGAGGTCCGAGGGGTCGAGCGAGGTCTCGATCCACGGGCCGAGCGGACAGAACGTGTCGTACCCCTTGGCGCGGCCCCACTGCCCGTCGGACTTCTGCAGGTCACGGGCGCTGACGTCGTTGGCCACGGTGTACCCGAGGATCACGCTCGCCGCGCGGGCGGCGGTGACGTTCTTGACCGGCTGGCCGATGACGACGGCCAGCTCGCCCTCGAAGTCGATCCGGCCGACCCCGCCGGGCCGCTTGATCGCCGCGTTGGGGCCGATCACGCTGGTGGAGGGCTTGATGAAGGTCATCGGGGCCTGCGGCACCTCGTTGCCGAACTCGGCCGCGTGCTTGGCGTAGTTCCGGCCGATCGCGATGATCTTCGAGGGCAGGATCGGGGCCAGCACCCGCACGTCGGCGAGCGGCCAGCGCTTGCCGGTGAAGTTCGGGTTGCCGAAGGGATGCTCCGCGATTTCGAGGACCTGGGTGTCTTCACCCTCGCCTTCGACCGAAGCGAACGCGACTCCACCGGGATGGGCAATTCGGGCTAGGCGCACGAGAACCGATCCTACGTGCGCCCGGCCCGGCTGGCTCAGGCGGTCAGCTTCAGGCTGGACTTCGCCAGTTCGAACGCGGGCTGGATCTCCTTGAACAGGTCCGCGTCGATGCTGCTGATCGTGACCAGCGCGACATTCCCGCCGACCGGCACCGCCAGCACCTGGTTCGGCAGGTCGACGTCCATCGACTTGGCGGTGTAGGTGACCTCCTTGGCCGCGACCGCGCCCGCCTGGACGTCGGTGTAGGCGAACCCGGAGTTCTTGCCGACGGCCGTGTACGCCCCCAGCGCGGCCATCGGGTCCGTGACGCCCTTGGCCAGCAGGACCCGCACGTAACCGATGCTGCCCGCGGGCTTCGCGTCGATCTCGCAGAGCAACTCGGCCCCGCCGAGCTTGGTCCCGGACGTCGACGCCTGCGGCTTCCACTTCGCGGCGACCTTGAACGTCACCGGCATCGGACAGGCGGAACCGGCGGCCCCGACCTCGTCCCCGGCGGGTGCCTGGGCACCCGGCTTCGGCGCGTCCGTGGTCGACGCCGCCTGGTCGGCCGACCCGCAGCCTGCCAGCACGAAAAGGGCGGCAGCAGCCGCCGCGGTGATAACGCTACGCATGATTTCCCCTCGCTGAGTCCCCCGACCCGGACATAAGGGTAGATCAACACACGCCGGTATCCGTACTCCCTTTTCCGGCACTCATCCGGCACTCATCATCCGGCAAAGCGACACGCGACTCGTCGACGAATCGTGGTCTCTCAGTCGCTAAGAGACCACGACTCGTCGACGAGTCGCCGCTCAGCCCACGGACAGGCTTTTGTGGATCAGCGCGTCGCACAGGGCGAGCCAGCTGGCCTCGACGATGTTGCCGTGCACGCCGACCGTGGTCCATTCGCGGGCACCGTCGGTGGTTTCGACCAGGACCCTGGTCACCGCGTCGGTGCCGGGATGGCCGGACAGGATGCGCACCTTGTAGTCCGCCAGCTCGACGGTGTCCAACCAGGACAGATGCGGGCTGAGCGCCTCGCGCAGCGCGGCGTCGAGCGCGTGCACCGGGCCGTTGCCCTCGGCGGTCGCGATCACCCGCTGCCCGCCGACATGCACCTTGACCGTTGCCTCGGACACCACCTCGCCGTCCGCGCGGTGGTCAAGGACGACGCGGTAGGACTCGAGTTCGAACGGCGGCACGTCGAGCACGTCGCTCTGCGGGCCGTCGACCTCCCTACGCAGCAACAGTTCCAGCGACGCGTCCGCCGCCTCGAACGACCAGCCCTCGGCCTCCAGCCGCTTGACCTTCCGGATCGCGTTCGTCAACGCGTCGGGCTGGCCGGCCAGGTCAACCCCGAGCTCACGTCCCTTGAGCTCGAGGCTGGCCCGGCCGGCCATCTCGGTGACCAGTACCCGCATGTCATTGCCGACAGAAGGTGGATCGATGTGGTTGTACAGCAACGGATCCACCTTGATCGCGCTCGCGTGCAACCCCGCCTTGTGGGCGAAGGCCGACGCCCCTACATAAGCCTGGTGGGCGTAGGGGGCGATGTTCGCGATTTCGGCAAGAGCATGGGAGACCCGGGTGAGCTCGGCGGCGCGTCCGGTCGGGAGCACCTCCATACCGAGCTTGGCCACCAGATTTCCCGTCACGGCGAACAGATCGGCGTTGCCGGCCCGCTCCCCGTAACCATTGGCGGTGCACTGGACGTGCGTCACGCCGGCCTGCACCGCGGCGATGGAATTCGCCACGGCGCAGGAAGTGTCGTCCTGGCAATGGATTCCGAGCCGGAACCCGGTCTTTTCCTTGACCTCGCGGACAGTTTCGGCGAGCCCCAGCGGCAGCTGCCCGCCGTTGGTGTCGCACAGCACGAGGACGTCGGCACCGGCGTTCGCGGCGGCGTCGAGCACGCGCAGCGAAGTGTCCGGCGAATAGGCGTAGCCGTCGAAGAAGTGTTCCGCGTCAAGGAAGACACGGCGTCCTTCGGCCACCAGGAAGGACACGGTGTCCCGCACCATCTCGCAGGCTTCGTCGACGTCGACACGCAGGGCGCGCTCGATGTGGCGGAGGTCGGACTTGGCCACCAGCGTGATCACCGGAGCCTGCGAGTCGAGCAGCGCGCGGACCTGCTTGTCCTGCTCCGCCTTGGCTCCCGCCTTGCGGGTGGCGCCGAACGCGACGAGCGCCGCGTGCTTGAGGACCAGTTCCCCGGCGGCAGCCCTGGCGAAGAACTCGGTGTCCTTCGGCAGCGCGCCGGGCCAGCCGCCCTCGATGAACCCGACGCCCAGTTCGTCGAGCAGCCGGGCCACGGCCAGCTTGTCCGTGGCGGAGTAGGAGATCCCCTCGCGCTGCGCGCCGTCGCGCAGGGTCGTGTCGTAGAGGTGGAACGCGTCACCCAGCGGCGTATCGGCGGGCTCCTGGCGAGTCACGGTTTCTCCTACGTGGCGGTCTGGCAGCTGTTTCGGGCACAAAAAAACCTCCCGCACGGATGCAGGAGGTTGCGCGCTGGGAGCTCTCGTGAAGCTCTAACCAGCGCGCTCGAGAATAATGGAGAAGGAAGCCATGCGGGCACTATGCCACACGCCCGGCCCGCGCGTCCACCCACCGGTCCCGCCGTCCCACATCGCAGGACGCCCCGCGAAGCCCCGACGGCCGGGCTGACTGCCTCTGAAGGCCACCATGACGGCGTTTAACGCCGTCATGGTGGCCTTCAGAGGCCATCTCATCGAGGGGGAACTAGTTCAGGTGCAGGTTGCCGGTCGGCACGCAGGCCACCGTCAGCCACACGTTCAGCTGGTTCTGGGCGGCCTGGATCGTGTAGTTGCCGTCACTCGCGTGGTCGTACACCTGGTACGACCCGAAAGCCGGGTCCTGCGACAGCCGAGGGTCGATGTAGTTCAGCGCGTTCCAGTACGGAGTGTCCAAAGTGAACCATCCCCAGTGGACGGCGTTGGTCAGCGAAGCCGGGCTCATCGCCGCGCCCGCGGGAGACGGCGTCGGCCCCGACTGACCTGAACCCGACAGCGGCGGGATCGGCACCGGCGTGCCGCTCGTCGCGGCCAGGCCGCTGCCCGTCACCGTCACGGTGGCGGCGAGCACCAGCACCAGCCCCACCAGCCCCTTGCGCATCTTCAAGGACTCTCCCCTTGGTTCCGTGGAGGCCGCACGCCCCCGCGAACCACCATCGCCGGGGGTGCGTCCCGGCCACCAGGGACCGCGCTCGGGAGAAAACCGGGACGCAGGTCCCAGCGGGGCCGGGCCCAGGGGTCACCGTGCCGATGCCTCGGGGACGAACTCGCCCGGACACCTCAGCGGTCAAGGGTCCGGGCGAGCTCACTGCGAGACGTTCATTCAGTTGGGTGGACGACCAGCTCAGCCGGTGCGGACGTTGGAAGACACGAGCGCGGCGAGCCGGTCGCCGATCGCGTGCGTGGCGCCAGGGGACGCCTGGTCGCGCGTGGCGAGGTCGAAGGCCACCGAGGCCTCGATCCGCCGCGCGGACTCCTTCTGGCCGAGGTGGTCGAGCAGCAGCGCGGCGGAGAGCACCGCGGCGGTCGGGTCGGCGAGACCCTGGCCCGCGATGTCCGGGGCGCTGCCGTGCACCGGCTCGAACATGCTCGGGTTGCGGCGGGTGATGTCGAGGTTGCCGCTCGCGGCGAGCCCGATGCCACCGGTGACCGCGGCCGCCAGGTCGGTGAGGATGTCGCCGAACAGGTTGTCGGTGACGATCACGTCGAACCGGGACGGGTCGGTGACCAGGTGGATCGTCGCGGCGTCCACGTGCGAGTACGCGACCGTGACGTCGGGGTGCTCGAGCGAGACCTCCTCCACGATGCGGGACCACAGGCCGCCGGCGTACTCGAGGACGTTGGTCTTGTGCACCAGCGTGAGGTGCCGGCGAGGCCGGGCCTCGGCGCGGTTGAACGCGTCGGCCACGACCCGGCGGATGCCGAAGGCGGTGTTGACGCTGACCTCGGTCGCGATCTCGTGCTCGGTGTCCTTGCGCAGCAGGCCGCCGGTGCCCGCGTACGGGCCTTCGGTGCCTTCGCGGACGACGACCATGTCGATCTCGCCGGGGTCGGACAGCGGGCCGCGCACGCCGGGGTACAGGCGGGCGGGGCGCAGGTTGACGTGGTGGTCCATCTCGAACCGCAGCCGCAGCAGCAACCCGCGCTCGAGAATGCCGCTGGGCACCGACGGGTCACCGACCGCGCCGAGCAGGATCGCGTCGTGCTGGCGGAGTTCACCGAGCACCGACTCCGGGAGCAGCTCGCCGGTCGAATGCCACCTGGCCGCGCCGAGATCGTAGTTCGTGACCTCCGCGCCGGGCGCCACTTCACCGAGCACCTTGAGCGCCTCGGCGACCACTTCGGGCCCGATCCCGTCACCTGGGATCACAGCGAGCCGCATCCAACACACCTCCGTCGAGAGGGCGATCTGGTGTCCCTGATCGCCCATCCGCAAGAAAACGCCAGCAGCGGAAGGTTACCGGCCGTAGACCCGCCTGCCGCGACGCACCACCCTTATGCCGCACCTTCTCGCATTTCGAGACAGTCGCGAGGGTGAACAGAAAAGGGCCTTTCCGCACGTCGACCGTGCGGAAAGGCCCTTTCACCTCACTGATCGCGAAAAAACCCGCTCAGCGACTATCCCCCGATCGGCTGACGCCCACCTTGACGACCGGGCCGCCCGTCCGGGCCAGCGGCGGCTTTGCCAGCCCCAGCCGCCTCGACCTTGACCACGCCCGCCCGGTTGCCAGAGGCGTTGTGGTGCTCGATCGCGAGCAGGCCCAGCACGGTGTCATTATCGGACCCAGTCTGACCAGGTGCCGCGGCGGCCGCGTTGCGGTTCACCACGAGCGCGGTGCCCGGCTTGGCCACGTAACCGATCGCGGCGTCGCCACCACCCTGGACGGTGTAGGCCGGGTTCAGCGCGTCGAACGACAGCGGCGTGCCGACCTGGTCGATCAAGCCGGAGCTGCTGCCGGGCGCGACGTAGTAGCCGCTGACGCCGACCGTGTAGCTGATCCGGTGCGAGGTCGCGCTCGGGTCGATACCGAGCGCGGCGATGCTCACCGGCAGGACTACCACGTTCGTGTCAAACACGTTCGTGTCGACGTCGCCCAGCTGGCCGTTGACCGCCTGGACGTCCACCTTCGGGAAGCCCGGCTTCAGCGCGACCGTGGTGGCCAGCAGCACGTCGGTCGACGTCGCCTTGGTCACGTAGGTCTCGAAGTCCGGCACCCCGTCGCCCGTGGTGTCGATGTCCACGAACGGCACGGTGTTGCTGCCCAGGTTCGCCCAGTCGCTCCAGCTGGTCAGGCCGAACGCGAGCGTGGCGCTCGCGGGGTCGTCCTGCGCCCTGGCCAGCGGCGCGGTGGACGCGGCGCCGACGTAGCGCAGGTCACCGCCCTGTGCCGTGCGGTTGATCGTGCAGTCGGCGGTGGTGGCGCCGTCGCACTCGGGCAGCTGGGGCGATTCGGCCTGCAGCTCGAGCACGCTGATCAGCGAGCGGTACCGCTGGCTGCCGGTGCCCTGGTCGACACCCTTGCCGGTCAGGTTGACCACGGCCTGGTCCTGCCCCGCGGCGAACTTCACCGAGGAGGAGGTGGCGATCGACGAAACCGGCTTCGGCGCGGAGTACACCGAGAGGCGCAGCGGAACAGTCGCGCCACTCTTCGGGGTGAACACGATCCGGCCGGAGGCGTCGGCGAGGAACTGACGCGCCAGCCCTGCCTGAACGGTCTGCATGGTCGGGTCGATGACCTTGCGCAGCGCCTTCGGGTCGGTGATCTTCAGCGTCACCTTGACCGTCGTGACACCCCGCGGGCTGAGCTTCACCGAAGACTTGTCCAGTGTGTACTCCACACCGGGAAGCTGGTCGATGCCCTCGTACGCGGCGGTGTACTCGGCCGCCTTGACGCCCTTGTTGACGACCTTGACCGTCTTGGTCAGGGTCACCGGGCCGCCCGCTTCGACGGTGCCGAAGTTGACCGTGACCGTGCCAGGGTCGTCCTGGACGTACGCCAGGACCTGGTTGTCGAGCGCCGCCTTGGCGTCGATCCGGCCGCTGCCGACGCGCTGCGGGGCGTAGGTGTGGCCCGCCGCGTCCTTGATGTCGTGCCCGGCGGTGTTGATGACCGCCGCCTTGACCTCCTCGACCGACCAGTCGGGGTGGGCCTGGCGGATCAGCGCGGTGATGCCGGAGGTGTGCGGCGCCGCCATCGAGGTGCCGGACAGCACCGTCGGGTCGCTGCCGCTGCCGCGGAACGCCGAGGCGATCGTGTCACCGGGAGCGGAGACGTCCGGCTTGACCGCCGGGCCGCGGCTGCCACGCGAGGTGAACGAGCTCGGGCTGTCCACAATGGACTGATCGAAGGTCTGCAGGCTGGCCCGGCCCTTGCCGGTCAGGTGGACTGCCAAGGTGCCCGCGGTCAGCGCGGAGCGCAGCGGGGCGGTCGCGGACCCGGTGAACTGGAACATCGGGACACCGGCGTTGCCCGCGATGCCGGCGGCGAAGTTCTCCAGCGTCGAGGACAGCAGCGCGCCCTTCGCGCCGGCCGCCTGGGCGTTGTTCGCCCGTGCGGCGGAACCACACGCGCGGGTGGAGTCGTTGTCGTCCCACTCCAGCCAGACGAGCTTGCCCGCGACCTTGGCCTTGTCCTCGGCGGAGTACGCCGCACAGCCCGCGCTGTTCGCCGCGGACAACGCGACGACCGGCGCGGTCAGGTCGAGGGTGTCGAAACCGGCGTAGTCCTGGCTGTACTGCCCGCCGCGCTTGCCGACGAGGTTCGCCGGGGCGGTGACGTCGGCCGCGTCGCGCAGGATCGAGGCGTCGCGGCTGCTGGCCACGGTCAGCGCCTCGGGGGTGTTGCCCGGCGAGCCGCCGACGTCGTAGAGGTCGCCGCCGTTGCCCGCGGAGAAGACCGGGAGCACGTTGTTCGCGGCGAGCTTGCGCACGAACAGCGAGTCGGGGTCGTCCGGGGCGCCGTAGTCACTGCCCAGCGAGAGGTTGACCAGGTCGAGGTGGTCGGTGAAGTCGCCGTCGCCGTCCGGGTCGAGCGACCAGTCGAGCGCCTGCGAGGTGACGTTGGTGGAACCCTTGCAGCCGAACACCTTGATGGCGTACAGCGACGCCTGGGGCGCGGTGCCGGGGCCGACCTTCAGCGCCTCGATCTTCTTCTTGTTCAGCTTCGCGTAGTCACCCTTGAAGGTGGTGCCGTCGGCGTTGACGCCGTAACCGGCGATCGTGCCCGCGACGTGCGTGCCGTGCTCACCGCAGGCGAGCGGGTTGGCGTCGGGCACCGGGGTGGGCGAACCGGTCTTGCCCGCCGAGTCGTAGGCGTCGCCGACCAGGTCCGTGCCGCCGACGACCTTGGCGTTCGGGAACAGCGGGCTGGGCTTGCTGGAGTCGACGGACTTGTACGCCGCGGGCGTGCCGGGGCCGCCGAAGTCGGCGTGCGTGTAGTCGATGCCGTCGTCGATCACGCCGACGCGGATGCCGTCGCCGAAGCGGCCGGTCTGCTGCCAGGCGGTGAGGGTGTTGGTCAGCTGGTCCGTGCTGGAGTTCGTGCGGGTCTTCGGCACGACGGTGCGCACGGAAACGACGTCGGGGCGCTTCGCCAGCTCGCGGATGTCCGCGGCGTCGGCGGTGACCACGGCGCCGGGAACGGCGTTGGCGGTCTGGGTGACCAGCGTCGTACCGGCGTCGGCGGCCTTGAGCTGCCCGACGACGGAGTTGACCGCGGCCACGGTTTCAGCCTTGGCCACCTTCGCGGCCTGCTTGGCCTTCTCCTTGCCAGCGCCCTTGCTCTGCTCCGCGTTGAAGGCGTCGACAGCGGGCTTCTTGGCCAGCTCGACGAAGGCGGTGATCTTGCCTTCGGCGGCGTTGAGTCGCGGCGAAAGCTTGCCCTCCAGGCTCGCGCGGTCGATCTTGGCGTTTCCTACGCCGTCGGCCAGCGGGACGTCCTGCGCGGTGGCGGGGCTTCCGACGACGGTGGTGGTCAGCAGCGCGACGAACACGGCTGCGGACGACCTCGCCACCCACCGGGGTAAGCGGGATCTACTCATGAGTCAGTGCCCTAACTCGAGGCATGGTGAGAACCTGCCGGCCGCTCGAACACACCCCCGACGGTGAGCCCTGGCGCAGCACCGTGCCCTCGACGGCGCATGGTTCAGCCTCGCCGGGAAAACCTAACGGCCCCAAACCCCTACTTAAGTGGGCAAAAGTACCAAGGTTACCTAATTGTGTTGGCGAGCGCGCTCACAGACTCGCGCCGCCACACCGTCGCCGACTTCGTGCGTAAGTCGCGTGTTCTTGAAGGGGCGCCGGTGCACCGTCGCGAGTCCGTGCGGCCTGGCGGCCGCGAAAGAGGGCGCGCCGCGGTGAAGTCTCCCCTCGCAGAACTCGGGGAGACCTTGTGGCTGAGTCCACTACCCGTGGCTGGGGTTGGATGCCTCTGAAGGCCACCATCACGGCGTTTAACGCCGTGATGGTGGCCTTCAGGGACCTTTGGTGCGGGGTTATAGGAAGTGGACTGCGCGGATCTTGTGGGCGCCGACTGCGGCGCCGATCGGCTCCAGGAGGTGGGAGTCGACGGGGCGGTCGATGCGCAGGAGCATCAGGGCGTCCGTGCGGTCGGTGGTCTGGCTGATCTGGGCGGCCTCGATGTTGATGCCCGCCTCGCCGAGCAGGGTGCCGACGCGGCCCATGATGCCGGGCCGGTCGGGGTACTCGACGAGCAGGATGTCGCCCTCCGCGCGGAGGTCGAAGTGGCGGCCGTTGACCTCGACGAGCTTCTCGACCTCTTCCTTGCCGGTCACCGAACCCGACACCGAGATCGTCGAGCCGTCGGCGTGCACCGCGCGCACTGTGACCAGGCTGCGGAACTTCGGGCTCTCGGTCTCGGCGACGACGTCGACGTGCACGCCGAGCTCCTCGGCCAGCCGCGGCGCGTTCACGAAGGTGACCTGGTCCTCGACGACACCGGAGAACACCCCGCGCAGCGCGGCGAGCGGCAGGATGCTGACGTCCTCACCGGACAGCTCGCCCTTCACCACGACGGTGACGGACTGCGGGGCCTTCGGGCTGAGCGCCGCGATGACCGTGCCGAGCTTCTGCGTGAGCGAAAGGTACGGCCGGACGTGCTCGCCGACCGTGCCGCCACCGGCGACGTTCACCGCGTCGGGCACGAAGTCCCCGCGCAGCGCCAGCAGCACGGAACGCGCGACGTCGGTGCCCGCGCGGTCCTGCGCCTCGGCGGTCGACGCGCCAAGGTGCGGCGTGACGACGACGTTCGGCAGGTCGAACAGCGGGCTGGACGTGGTCGGCTCGGTGACGAAGACGTCGATGCCCGCACCGCCGACGTGCCCCGAACGGATGGCGTCGGCGAGGTCCTCCTCGACGATCAGCCCACCGCGCGCGGCGTTGACGATGATCACGCCGGGCTTGGTCTTCTTCAGCGCCTCGGCGTCGATGAGGCCCTTGGTCTCGGGCGTCTTCGGCAGGTGGATGGAGATCGCGTCGGCGCGCTCGAGCAGCTCGTTCAGCGGGACGAGCTCGATGCCGAGCTGCGCGGCGCGCGCGGCCGAGACGTAGGGGTCGTACGCGATGAGCTTGGTGTCGAAAGCGGCGAGGCGCTGCGCGAACAGCTGACCGATCTTGCCAAGGCCGACGACGCCGACGGTCTTGCCCTGCAGTTCGATGCCCGAGAACGAGCTGCGCTTCCACTCGCCCGCCCGCAGGCTCGCGCTCGCGGCCGGGACGCGGCGGGCGACCGAGAGCAGCAGCGCGACGGCGTGCTCGGCGGCCGAGACGATGTTCGACGTCGGGGCGTTGACGACCAGCACGCCGCGCGCGGTGGCGGCGGGGACCTCGACGTTGTCGAGGCCGACGCCCGCACGGGCGACGACCTTCAGGCGGTTGGTCGCGGCGAAGACCTCAGCGTCGACCTTGGTGGCGGAGCGCACGAGGAGCGCGTCGGCGGACTTGACGGCCTCGAGCAGAGCAGGCCGGTCAGTACCGTCCACATGCTGGACATCGACCTCGTCGCCGAACACGCTCAGCACGGACGGGGCGAGCTTTTCCGCGATGAGGACGACGGGCTTACTGGGGTTGCTCACGATACGGCTCCCACTATCTGGTCACGCTGGTGTCTTGTCATGACGCTCTCATCGGGCGCACGCCGTTGTGCCCTGATGCGCGGGAGTTTAGTCCTACCTGCGCCGCTGACGCCGCCCCCCGTGTTAACTCGCCCGTAATCCCTCGAAAACAAGATCGAGCAGCCGGGGTAGCCCGCCGCCGCCGGGCGAGTGTTCCCCTGCCCAGGAAACGGCGTGCAGCAACAACAACACCTCTTGCGCGGTGACGTCGCCGCGAAGCTCGCCCGCCGCCTTCGCGTGTTCCACTAGCTGGGACGCAACTTCCTGCATCGCGTGGCAGGAGGCGTACAGCGGCGATGTTTCGTCGTCGAGCGCGGCCGCCAGGAACTCGGACAGCCCCCGGTAATCGGCTGAAGACGCGCTGAGCCCGGCCAGCCAGGTCTTGAGCGCGACGAGCGGCTCGGCCCGGGCCAACTGCTCGCGCCCGGCGGCGGCCTGGGCGTCGAACCGCTCGCGAAGCAGCGTCTCGAGCAGTGCCTCCCTGGTCGGGAAGTGGCGGTAGAGCGTGCCGATGCCGACTCCGGCCTGGCGGGCGATGTCCTCCAGCGACGCCTCGACCCCGCGCGCGGCGAAAGCCCGCTTGGCCTCGACGAGGAGGCGCTCGTAGTTGCGGCGGGCGTCAGCGCGCATCGGTTTCGATGTGTCCATCTCGGTTCCGGACTTTAGCCGTGACAAATCGGAGGTTACCTCCGTATATTAATCGGAGACAGCCTCCTGTTAGGGACAGCCAGGCATGGACCTGATCGGGCGAACACGGGAGCAGAGCACACGATGAGCGTGGGAATCTGGACTTTCGCTTTTGAAGACAAGGAAATCGGCGTCGTCCGCGAGGCGGCGCAGGAGATCGAGGAGCTCGGTTTCGACACGCTGTGGTTCGGCGAGTACAGCGGCCGGGAGGCGATGACGCAGGCGGGCCTGCTGCTGGCGTCGACCCGCACGCTGAAGGTGGCGACCGGCATCGCGAGGTTCGACCGCCGCAGCCCGGCAGCCGCCGCGGCGGCCCAGCGCACGCTCGCCGAGGCGTACCCCGGCCGGTTCGTGCTCGGGCTCGGCGGCCACCTTCCCGGCAATCGGCCGCTGGAGACAGTGCGGGAGTACCTCGACGGCCTCGACGCCGCCGAGCTCACGATTCCCGTTCCCGCACAACGGTCCCCGCGCGTCATCGCCGCACTCGGACCGCGGCTGCTCGCGCTGGCGGCGGAGCGCGCAGACGGCGCGCACCCGTACTTCGTGCCCGTCGAGCACACCCGGCAAGCCAGGGAGATCCTCGGGCCGGACGCCTATCTCGCCGTCGAACAGGCCGTCGTACTCGAACCCGATCCCGAGCTGGCCCGCACGATCGCCAGGGAGCACGTCGGCACCTACGTCCGGCTGGCGCCACACCATCGGGCGAACCTGCGACGGCTCGGGTTCACCGACGACGACCTCGCCGACGACGACCTCGCCGACGGCGGCAACGATCGACTGGTGGACGCGCTGGTCGCGAGCCGCGGCGAACAATCTGTCGCCGACCGGGTCCGGGCCCAGCTCGACGCGGGCGCCGACCACGTCTGCGTCCAGGTGCTGACCGCGGGCACGGAGGTCCCGCTGGCCGAGTGGCGCGCACTGGCCGGGCTAGTGGGGTGAGGACCTGGCCAGCCGGGGAAAGAACGGAATGACGTCGCTGCCCGCCCGCGGCACGTCGTCGGGCACGTGCACCCAGCCGCTGTGCGCGGTGCCGCCGACACTGACGCGCACCAGCGACTCGAAGTGCGTGCCGTCGATCCCGTCGTACCCGTGCTTGACCACGCGCTGGTAGATCTCGTCGGAGACCACCAGCACCACCGGCCCGGCCACGAGTTCCAGCTTCTCCTTGACGGCGGGCGCGTCGAGCAGCCGGAACGCGACGTCCAGCGCCTCGCCGAAACAACCCCTGCTGTCGAAGTGGATCTCACCGGCGTGGATCACCGCACGCAGGCGGAAACCCAGCTCGGGGAACTGTGCACTGTGGACGGACAACAACCGGCTGAGCACCGGGATCACCGGATTGAGCAACGCCGTCTTCGGCGCCTCGTCGGCGGGGCGGATCAGCGCCAGCACCCCGTCCCCGCGGTCGACCAGCGGATCACGGAGGCATTCGGTGATGCCACCGGCGCTCAGCGCCTCCTCGAGCAGGCGGTACATGACCGCCCGCAGCTGGGCCTTGGCCGTATTGGTCCTGGCCGTGGAACCTTCGATGTCGAGCGCCAGGATCGCCCGGTAACGCGGCGGTCCTGGCGCTTCGGCGGTCACGTCGGACTCTGGTTTCTGGTGAGCGTCACGGAAGTCCTCCCCTGGTACTGATCCGAATCGCAGGATTCACTCTCAAAGGGCCTTGCCATGCGAATGTGCAAATGCACGTGCATCCTATTCTGAACCTGCACGGTTGGGAAGATTCAAGCTGTCTCGAATTCCCGTGAATTTCGCGGAGCCGGTAGGGTGACGGCACGTGGCCTCGGGGGCCGCGTCCCGTCCGCGGGCAGGGCCGAGCCCACCCCCTGCGTCACCGAACACCTGGTCAACGCCTTCTTTCCTGCCCGGTGCCAGCGGACCACGGGCCGCACAGGAAGGAAGTGCCATGTCCGCGCTACCCCCGAAGCCGAGCCTCGAGCAGTTGCGCAAACGCGCCAAAGAGCTCGCGAAGGCCGGTCCGGTCAAGCTGTCCGAGGCCCAGTTCGCCCTCGCCCGGCAGTACGGGTTCCCCAGCTGGCCCAAGCTCCAGGCGTACGTCCGCCGGGCCGAGCAGCATGGCCCCGGCCTCCAGCACGCGTACCACGCCGACATCGAGTACTACACCGACCGCGCGCTGGGCCTGCTCGCCTCCGCCGAGGACGGCACACCCGACGCACTCGCCTTCTTCGGCGACCTGCCGCTGAGCCGCACGGGCGCCCGCGCCGCCGTCGCCCGCGAGCACGGCTTCGCGGATTGGCGAGCCCTGCGCGCGCACGTCGGCACGCTGGACGAGAGCGGTGAACCCTTCGCCCGCGCCTACCAGCGCGTCGAAGCCCGCGACGTCGAAGGGCTCGCCGCCCTCGTCGACGCGTTCCCCGATCTGGTGCACGCCAAGGGAACCAACGGCAACGACCTGCTCGGCATGGCCGGGGCGACCTGCGACGAGCGGCTGAGCCGGGTCCTGCTCGACCGCGGCGCCGACCCCGCCGCGGCCAACGCGCACGGCTGGACCCCGCTGCACCAGGCCGCGTACAACAACCTCCCCCTGCTGGCCGGAATGCTGCTCGACGCGGGCGCCCCGACCGGCCTGTCCGCCCGGGGGGACGGCGGAACCCCGCTGGTGGTGGCCCTGTTCTGGGGCAACCGGACGGTCGCCGAGCTGCTGGCCGGGCACGGGGACGCGCCGGCCAACCTCCGGGTGGCCGCCGGACTCGGCGACCGGGACCTGCTCGACGAACTGCTCTCCCCGACCGGCGAGCTCGCCCCGGCAGCGGGCGCACATCGCGCGTATTACCGGCCACACAGCGGTTTCCCGGCCTGGCTGCCCGCCGACGATCCGGCGGAGATCCGCGACGAGGCCCTGGCGTGGGCGGCGCGCAACGGCCGAACCGAAGCGATCCGCGCCCTCGTCGCACGCGGCGCCTCGATCGACGCCGACGTCTACCGCGGAACGGCGCTGACCTGGGCCGCGGCCAACGACCTGCCGCACACCATCCGCACGCTGCTGGAACTCGGCGCGGACGTCAACCGGCGCGGCACCTTCGGCGGACCCGACCACGGCAACGGGATCACCGCCCTGCACCTGGCCGCCCAGGGCGGCAAGCTGGACGCGATCCGGACCCTGCTCGAAGCCGGAGCCGACCCGACGATCCGCGACACCTCCCACGGCGGCACGCCGCAAAGCTGGGCGGCGCACGGGGGCGAGGCCGAAGCCGAGGCACTCCTGCGCGACTCGGCCGAGTAGCCCCCCTCCCCTCTCAAACGCCATGAACGGTCCGTTCATCGCACGGGAAACTCGACAAGCGGAGTCTCTAGTCCGTATCGTGGATACGGACTAGAGACTCCGCTTTATCTCCGAGAGGAACCCGATGACCACCCCCACCGAGGTGTTCGCACGACTGTCCGAGGGCTTCAGCAGCGGAAACTGGGACGAGCTTTCCGCGCTGTACGCCGAAGACACCGTCGTCGAACAACCGCAACACCCGCCCGTGCCGATCCGCGTCGAGGGCCGCGAAACCGTGCACGCGCACTTCACCGGGCCGCTCGCCGCCAGCGTCCGCATGCGCCCGCACCACGTGGTCGTGCACGAGACCGCCGATCCCGAAGTGATCGTCGCCGAGTATCGCTACAGCGGCGAGTCGCTGGTCACCGGCAAGACCTTCGAGTCGGCGAACATCGTGGTGCAGCGGATCCGCGACGGGCTCATCGTCACTTCCCGTGACTACCACGACTTCCTGCGGCTGCTGGCGGCCCAGGACACGCTGCCCGCGATGGTGAAGGCGGCCGAAGCGGCCAACGCCTCGCTCGTGCTCCCGCCGATCCCACCCCGCCCGGTGTCGATGGCGGCGCCGGGCAGCCCGCGTGGCGTCTTCGAGCGGTTGGTCTACGGCGTTTCGGACGGGAAGTGGGACGAACTGGCGGAGCTGTACGCGGAGGAAACCCACGTGACACACCCGTTCGTGCCGGGTGCGCCCACGTTGACGACGCGGGACGACCTCCGTGGGCATTTCGCCGCCGGGGCGACCACCGGACTCAAGGTCGAAGCCCGCGATCTCGTGCTACACGAGGGAAAAGACCCCGAAATGCTGTTCGCCGAGTTCGATTACCAGGGCACCACCGCCGACGGGCGCCCGTTTCGGGCGTCGAACATCTTCGCCATGCGGATCCGCGACGGGCTGATCGTCGAGTCTCGCGACTACGGCGACGTCTTCGCGATCGGTGCGGCCACCGGCAGGCTCGGCGAACTGGCCGAGCGGCTCTAACCGCTTTCTTCGAGGTCCTCGGGGAGGTCGAACTCGCCGTCGCGCACCCCGGCCACGAACGCGTCCCACTCCGAAGGGGTGAAGACGAGGATGACGCCGTCGGGCTTGGCGGACTGGCGCATCGCGACGTAGGTGACGCCGTCGGTGTGCGGGACGAACGCGTACTCGACGCAGTCGTCCAGGGTCACGCCCTCCGGCTCGGCACGGATCCACGGCGCGTCCGTCAGGTCCAGCTCGTGCCGGATGTGCGCCTTGTCGTCGACCGGCTGTTCACTCATAGTGCCCACACTATCGCCCTTCACGGACAGCCGGAAACTACGCCGTGTCGGTCAGCGGGCGGTCCACCCACGACATGAGGCCGCGGAGCTTCTGCCCGGTCTTCTCGATCGGGTGCTGGTTGCCCTGCTCCTCGAGCTTGGTGAAGTTCGGCCGTCCGGCCTCGTCCTCGGCGACCCATTCACGCGCGAACGTGCCGTCCTGGATCTCGCCGAGGATCTTCTTCATCTCTTCCTTGACCGCGGGCGAGATGACGCGCGGGCCGCGGGTCAGGTCGCCGTACTCGGCGGTGTCGGAGATGGAGTAACGCTGGCGCGCGATGCCGCCCTCGTACATCAGGTCGACGATGAGCTTCAGCTCGTGCAGCACCTCGAAGTACGCGATCTCCGGGGCGTAACCGGCCTCGGTGAGCACCTCGAACCCGGTCTGCACCAGAGCCGACGCGCCACCGCAGAGTACGGCCTGCTCGCCGAAGAGGTCGGTCTCGGTCTCCTCGGTGAACGTGGTCTTGATGACACCGGCCCGCGCGCCACCGATGGCGGCGGCGTAGGACAGCGCGAGCGCCTGGGCGTTGCCCGACGCGTCCTGCTCGACCGCGATGAGGCAGGGCACGCCCTTGCCATCGACGAACTGGCGGCGGACGAGGTGGCCGGGGCCCTTCGGCGCGACCATGGCGACGTCCACATTGGACGGCGGCTTGATCAGGTCGTACCGGATGTTGAAGCCGTGCCCGAAGAAGATCGCGTCGCCGTCCTTGAGGTTCGGCTCGATGTCCGCCTCGTAGATGAAGCGCTGCTTCGTGTCGGGCGCCAGGATCATGATCAGGTCGGCTTCCTTGGAAGCCTCCGCCGGGGTGAGGACACGCAGGCCCTGCTCCTCGGCCTTCGCCTTCGACTTGGACCCCTCGGGCAGGCCGATGCGGACGTCGACGCCGGAGTCGCGCAGGCTCAGGGCGTGCGCGTGACCCTGGCTGCCGTAGCCGATGACGGCGACCTTGCGACCCTGGATGATGGACAGGTCGGCATCGTCGTCGTAGAAGATTTCCACTGACATGAGGGGTGTTACTTCCTTTCCTGACTGCGCAAACGCAATATGTCTAAAGAGGACTAACGGGGTGAGGTGGCGGTGATCGACCGGGCGCCGCGGCCGACCGCGACCATGCCGGACTGCACCAGCTCACGGATGCCATAGGGCTCCAGCATCCGCAGCAGCGCGCCGATCTTGTCCGCGGTGCCGGTCGCCTCGATGGTGACCGCCTCCGGGGACACGTCGACCACCTTGGCGCGGAACAGCTGCACGGTCTCCAGGACCTGGCTGCGCACCGTGTTGTCCGCCCTGACCTTCACGAGCAGCAGTTCACGCTGCACGGCCGTGGACTTCTCGAGTTCCACGATCTTGATGACGTTGACCAGCTTGTTGAGCTGTTTGGTCACCTGTTCGAGCGGTAGCTCTTCAACGGCGACCACAATCGTCATCCTGGACACCTCCGGGTTCTCCGTGGGTCCGACGGCGAGGGACTCGATGTTGAAACCGCGCCGGGAGAACAGCCCGGAAACCCTGGCGAGCACACCGGGCTTGTTCTCCACCAGAACGCTCAGCGTGTGGACACTCATCGGCCTTCTCCCTCGGCTGCTGCGGCCTGCTGCGTGGCTTCGACGGTCTCGATGGCTTCCTGGGAAACCTCGTCGTCGTCGAACAGCGGCCGGATCCCGCGCACCGACATGATCTCGTCGTTCCCGGTCCCGGCGGCCACCATCGGCCACACCTGGGCATCCTTCCCCACGACGAAGTCGATCACGACGGGACGGTCGTTGATCTCCATCGCGCGGGCGATGGTGGCGTCGACGTCGTCGGCGCTCTCGCAGCGCAGCCCGGCACAGCCGAGCGCCTCCGCGAGCAGGGTGAAGTCGGGGATCCGGTGCTTGTGGGTGCCGAGGTCGGTCTGCGAGTAGCGCTCCGAGTAGAAGAGGTTCTGCCACTGGCGGACCATGCCCAGGTTGCCGTTGTTGATCACGGCGACCTTGATCGGCGCGCCCTCGATGGCGCAGGTGGCCAGTTCCTGGTTGGTCATCTGGAAGCAGCCGTCGCCGTCGATCGCCCAGACCTGCTTTTCCGGCATGCCGAACTTGGCGCCCATCGCGGCCGGGACCGCGAAGCCCATGGTGCCAAGGCCACCCGAGTTGATCCAGGTGCGCGGGTTCTCGTACTTGACGAACTGCGCGGCCCACATCTGGTGCTGGCCGACGCCCGCGGTGTAGATCGCGTCCGGGCCGACGAGCTCGCCGATGCGCTGGATGACGTACTGCGGCGACAGGGAACCGTCCTCCGGCCACTCGTACCCGGCCGGGTAGCCGTCACGCCAGGAGCGGCACAACGTCCACCAGTCCGCGAGATCCGGCTTGTTCGACGGGTCGGTCTCGCTGCGCACGGCGGCGATCAGCTCGCTGATGATCTCGGCGCAGTCGCCGACGATCGGGACGTCCGCCTTGCGGTTCTTGGAGATCTCGGCCGGATCGATGTCGGCGTGGACGATCTTGGCCTCCGGCGCGAACGACGAAAGCTGGCCGGTGACCCGGTCGTCGAACCGCGCGCCCAGGGTGATCAGCAGGTCCGAGGCCTGCATCGCGGCGACCGCCGCGACCGTGCCGTGCATGCCCGGCATCCCCAGGTGCTGCGGGTGCGAGTCGGGGAACGCGCCGCGTGCCATCAGCGTGGTGACGACCGGGATGTTGGTCAGCTCGGCCAGTTCCAGCAGCTGCTTCGACGCCTGCGCCTTGATCACGCCGCCGCCGACATACAGCACCGGACGCCGGGAACCGGCGATCAGCCTGGCGGCCTCGCGGACCTGCTTGCCGTGCGGACGCAGCGTCGGCCGGTAGCCGGGCAGGCGCATCTCGGTCGGCCAGGAGAAGGAGGTCATCTCCTGCAGGACGTCCTTGGGGATGTCCACCAGCACCGGGCCGGGGCGGCCGGTCGAGGCGAGGTGGAAGGCCTCCGCGATGGTGCGCGGGATGTCGATCGGGTCGGTGACCAGGAAGTTGTGCTTCGTGATCGGCATCGTGATGCCGCAGATGTCGGCTTCCTGGAACGCGTCCGTGCCGATCAGCGCGCGGCTCTGCTGGCCGGTGATCGCGACGACCGGGACGGAGTCCATGTTCGCGTCGGCGAGCGGGGTGACCAGGTTCGTCGCGCCGGGACCCGAGGTCGCCATGCAGACGCCGACCTTGCCGGTCGCCTGGGCGTACCCGGTCGCGGCGTGACCCGCGCCCTGTTCGTGGCGGACCAGGATGTGGCGGACCTTCGTGGAGTCGAGCAGCGGGTCGTACGCGGGAAGAATGGTCCCGCCGGGAATGCCGAAGACGATTTCCACACCGACAGCCTCGAGCGAGCGGACGAGCGACTGCGCGCCCGTGACCCTTACGGGGGTCCCCGCCGGCGGGGCCGGCTTCGGACGTGCTCCAGGGGTACCGGAAGGGGTCGGCCCGGTGTTCGCTTCAGCGCGCGAGGTGGCACTAGTCATCAGTTCTGCCTCGGAGGTCTCGGTGTCACTCATTCGGGTCATCTTCAAGCTCAGTAGGTGTTCCAACTGCTTTCCCGGCAACGATCTACCGGTTTATGGCAACACCGTGCCTATCTATAACAGCAAAAAACCCCCGCCGACCATAAGGTCGCACGAGGGTCGCGCGTCGACGCAGCGGGGACTTCCCTAAGCGTCGGCGCGCTTGGGAAGTACGAGGCGGGTCAGCGTTGTCACAAGAAAGACGTTAATCCGTCGGTGTCAAGAGTGTCAACTCTGCGGGACGGTGATTCCGCATGCTGGACACCGCCGGGCGCGCCCGCGACCCGCGTTCGGGCGCGCGGGGCGCGCGGTGCACCATCTCCTGGTGGCCGAAAAAAAGCAGCAAGAGCAGGCGGACGAGGGCCGTAAGGCGATCTTCAAGATCCCCAACACGGCCCTGCTGGCGATCGCCTTCCTGACCGTCTGTGTGACACCCATCGCACTGGGCGAGATCCAGGGTCTGGAGTTCCTCTACCTGGCGCCGATCCTGCTGGCGGTGTTCGTCATCCGCACCCGCACGGTGGCGAGCGCGAAGGGGCTGGCGATCCGCACCATGTTCGGGCACCGCGACGTGCCGTGGTCCGCACTCAAGGGCGTGGTGATCACGAAAAAGTCGAAGGTGCGCGCGGTGCTCACCGACGAGAGCCAGCTCGCGCTGCCGACCGTGCGCACCCGGCACCTTCCGGTGTTGTCGCTGGTCAGCGAGGGGCGGCTGCCCGACCCGTCCGGTGTCCTCTACCAGGAGCGCGAACCCGCGGAAGACACCGGACAGTCCGAGGCTTCCCCTCAGGAGTAGGATTGGTAGGACCAGTTTTGCCGCAGCTGCCGCTTGGGATGACCGAGCTGCTGGTCCGCGGCCTGGACCGACCACCACAGAGGACCTTGGAGTAAGCCGTGCCCCCACTCCGTTCCCGGACCACCACCCACGGCCGCAACGCGGCGGGTGCCCGCTCGCTCTGGCGAGCCACGGGTATGACCGACAGCGACTTCGGCAAGCCGATCGTCGCCATCGCGAACTCGTACACCCAGTTCGTGCCGGGGCACGTGCACCTCAAGGACATGGGCGACATCGTGGCCGAGGGGGTGCGGGCGGCGGGCGGCGTCGCGCGCGAGTTCCACACGATCGCCGTCGACGACGGCATCGCGATGGGCCACAGCGGGATGCTGTACTCCCTGCCTTCGCGCGAGATCATCGCCGACTCGGTCGAGTACATGGTCAACGCGCACCAGGCCGACGCGATCGTCTGCATCTCCAACTGCGACAAGATCACCCCGGGCATGCTGAACGCCGCGATGCGGCTGAACATCCCGGTCGTGTTCGTCTCCGGCGGGCCGATGGAAGCGGGCAAGGCCGTCGTCGTCGGCGACGTCGTGCACCCGTCCTCGGACCTGATCACCACGATCTCCGCGTCCGCCAACAGCGACGTCGACGAAGAGGGCCTGGACATCGTCGAGCGGTCGGCCTGCCCGACCTGCGGTTCGTGCTCCGGCATGTTCACCGCGAACTCGATGAACTGCCTCACCGAGGCGCTCGGCCTTTCCTTGCCGGGCAACGGTTCCACCCTGGCGACGCACGCCGCGCGCCGTGAGCTGTTCGTCAACGCCGGGCGCGTGGTCGTCGACCTGTGCAAGCGGTGGTACGAGCAGGACGACGAGTCCGCGCTCCCCCGCTCGATCGCCACCAAGAAGGCGTTCGAGAACGCGATGGCGCTGGACATGGCGATGGGCGGCTCGACGAACACCGTGCTGCACATCCTCGCGGCCGCGCAGGAGGGCGAGGTCGACTTCACGATCCAGGACATCGACGACATCGGCCGCCGCGTGCCCTGCCTGTCGAAGGTCGCCCCGAACTCGGATTACCACATGGAGGACGTCCACCGAGCCGGTGGCATCCCCGCGATCCTCGGCGAGCTGTACCGCGGCGGGCTGCTCAACAGCGACGTCCACTCGGTGCACTCGCCCGACCTCGACTCCTGGCTGCAGACCTGGGACATCCGCGCCGCATCGCCCTCGGCAGAGGCGATCGAACTGTTCCACGCGGCGCCCGGCGGCGTCCGCACGATCGAGGCGTTCTCCACCTCGAACCGCTGGTCCTCTTTGGACACCGACGCGGTCGACGGCTGCCTCCACGACGTCGAGCACGCGCACACCAAGGACGGCGGCCTGGCGATCCTGCGCGGCAACCTCGCGGAGAACGGCGCGGTCATCAAGTCCGCGGGCATCGACGAGGACCTCTGGCGCTTTCAGGGTCCGGCCCGCGTTCTGGAGAGCCAGGAAGAGGCCGTGTCCGCGATCCTCAAGAAGGAGATCCAGCCCGGCGAAGTGCTGGTGATCCGCTACGAAGGCCCGGCAGGCGGCCCCGGCATGCAGGAGATGCTGCACCCGACGGCGTTCCTGAAGGGCTCAGGCCTCGGCAAGAAGTGCGCCCTGCTCACCGACGGCCGTTTCTCCGGCGGCTCGTCCGGCATCTCGGTCGGCCACGTCTCCCCCGAGGCGGCCGCGGGCGGCCTCATCGCGCTGATCGAGAACGGCGACCAGATCCTGCTCGACGTCCACGAGCGGAAGCTGGAGCTCCTGGTCGACCCCGAGATCCTCGCCGAGCGCCGCTCGAAGATGGAGGCCAGCGAGCGCCCCTGGCAGCCCGCCACCCGCCAGCGCCACATCACCGCGGCCCTGCGCGCCTACGCCCGGATGGCCACCTCGGCCGACACCGGCGCGGTGCGGGACCCGGAGAAGTAGCGCCTCCCTCATGTCATGAAAGGGTCTTTCAGGGCAATTTTTGCCCTGAAAGACCCTTTCATGACACTCAGGACCCAAGAGCCTCAGCGGCGGCAGAGCACGATGACCACGACCGAAGCCGCGGCCGCCAGCAGCAACCCGACCAGCGCGTACGGCAGCGGCCGCCTCCGCCACGGGGTGTTGACGTCGAGCGCGAGCCGCCCGGCGCCGGTGAACAGCAGCGCCAGCGAAGAGGCGCCGATGAGCAGCTCGAACTCGAAGCCCTGGCCCTGCCCTTGGAAGAACCCGCCGTGGAACTTCGAGTACACGATGTTGACGGCGACGCCGAGCAGCGCGGCCGCGCCGAGCGGGGTGAACAGCCCGACGATCACCAGCAGCGAGCCGAGGACTTCGCTCACCCCGGTGATCCAGGAGAGCAGCGTCGTTTGCTGCGTGTAGCCGAGCAGGCCGAGCACCTTGGCGAACCCGCCGACGCCGGGGCCGCCGAAAGCGCCGAACAGGTGCTGCAGGCCGTGCGCGCCCATGATCACGCCGAGCACCACCCGCAGCACGAGCAGGCCGAGATCGATCCCGGCACGGGTCTCGCCGCGATCGGGTGTGGTGTCCTCGACGTCGGACAGCAGGCTGGTGTTCTGATACGAGTCCTCGTGACTACTCACGCGCGCAGGGTAAGGGATCTTCGCCCGTCACGCACGGATGACGCGGCCTTTGCGCGCGACGAGTCGTCGTTCAGTACTCGCCGTGCACGAGGTTGTTGGGGAGCTCTCCCCCGGCGTACCGCGCGATCTCGGCCGCGGCGACCGCGTACGAGCGGCGGCGCACGCCGCGCACGGCTCCGCCGATGTGCGGGGTCAGCACGAGTCCCGGCACGGACCACAGCGGGTGATCGAGCGGCAGCGGCTCCGGCTCGGTGACGTCCAACGCGGCCCGGAGCCTGCCGGTCGTCAGCTCGGCCACCAGCGCGTCGGTGTCGGCCACCGCCCCGCGGGCGGCGTTGACCAGTACCGCGCCGTCGGGCATCGCGGCGAGGAACTCCGCGTCGACCATGCCGCGGGTGCGTGAGGTGAGCGGCACCATCAGGACCACCACGTCGTGGGTACCGAGCAGGTCAGGGAGCTCCTTCACGCCCCGCACGCCGTCGCGCGGCGACATGCCGACCATCGTGCAGCGGACGTCGAACGGCTCGAGCCGGCGGCGCAGGTGCTGCCCCAGGTCCCCTGCGCCGATGATGAGCGCCCGCTTACCCTGCAGGCCCTCCGTGGTCTGCCGTTGCCAGCGCCGCGCGCGCTGGTCGGTCGCGAACTGCTCCAGCCCGCGGCACATCGAGAGCAGGACGGCCACCACCCATTCGGCCGTGCTGCCACCGTGCGCGCCCCGGCAGGTGGACAGCAGGACGCCCTCGGGCAGGGTGCCCACCCAGTCCTCGGCGCCCGCCGAGAGCAGCTGGATCAGCTTCAGGTTCGGCAGTTCGCCCCAGAGTTCGCTGGTGGCGCGGTGATAGCCGGGGATGAGCACTTCGGCCTTGGCCGCTTCCGGGGGCGTCGGCTCGCCCCACTGATAGCGCACCGCGCGCACTCCGGTGATCTCGGACAGCGCGTCCAGGCCCTCGTCGTCGGGCACCAGCACGGTTACGGTCATGATCTCCACGGTAACCGCCACTTACCCGTGGCTCACGCACGTCCACCTAAGCTGGCGGTCGTGCATACCAGCTACCGGCGGAAGTGGTCCTTGCCGCTGGCGATACTGGCCGGGGGCGGTCTCCTGCTCTCCGGCTGCGCGAAGTTCGACGATTCCGCGGCCGGGCAGACCTTCAGCCCGGCTCCAGTGCCCAAAGCGGAGACGCCGCCGGAGGCCCAGGTCCCGGGCAGCGACTCGGGCGATTCCGGCTCCGGCCCGGCCAAGCCCGGCCAGTCCCCCGCCCCGGTCCCGCCGCCGCAGGGCTGCACCGACTTCGACAAGGCCGTCATCGCGACCTGCCTGGACACCGTGTCCGCGGTCGCCGGGCTGCCCGGCGACGGCAGTACCCCGAGCGCGCTCGCCGGTGAACGCAAGAGCGGCCGCGTCCTGCTGGCCGCCGCGGGCAAGAAGGCCGCCGAGTACGTCACGATCCCCGTCGACGCGGGCGGCGACGGCGGCCTGACCGCGCTCGCGCTCTCCCCGACCTACAACGAGGATCAGCTGGTCTTCGCCTACATCACCACCCCGTCGGACAACCGGGTCGTCCGGTTCACCAAGGGCCAGGCCGCCAAACCCGTGCTGACCGGGATTCCGAAGGGCACGACGGGCAACCGCGGCGCGCTGGTGTCCGACGGCAAGGGCGCCCTCCTCGTCGCGACCGGGGACGCGGGCAGCCCCGCCGCCGCCGCGGACCCGAAGTCCCTCGCGGGCAAGGTGCTGCGGATCGACACCTCGGGCAAGCCCGCGCCGGGCAATCCGGCGGCGGGTTCGGCCGTGTTCGCCAGCGGACTGCACGCGCCGGGCGGGCTCTGCGTCTCCGCCGACGGCGCCCGGCTCTGGGCCACGGACCGCCTCGGCGACAAGGACGTGCTTTACCGGCTCCAGGCCGGCAAGACGCTGAGCACCCCGGCGTGGACCTGGCCCGACAAGCCGGGGCTGGCGGGCTGCGCGGACTTCATCGACTCGTCCGGCCTCATCGCCATCGCGACTTCGCTGGCGGGCAACCTGCAGAACCTGCCGGTCACCCCGGACGGTTCGGTCAAGGGCAAGCCGAACGTCACGCTGGACGGCGGCAAGAAGAACGCCACCTTCGGCAGGCTGGCCGGGATGAGCATGATCAACCCCCAGCTCGCGGTCGCCGGCACGGTGAACAAGGAGGGCGGCAAGACGGTGTCGAGCGACGACCGGGTCGTGCTCATCACCGTGGTGCCCAGCGACGCCGGTGGGGGCAAGGACTAGAAAGGCGGCCTTCCTTCCCGACGTCGAACGCCGGGAAGGAAGGCCGCTTGGCTCGCGGTGGTGATCAGCCGATCTGCCGCACCAGCGCGGGAACGAACTTGGCCGCGTCCACCGTGCCCCAGCCGGAGACGATGTCGAAGCCCTTGGCCGCCGAGTAGCCCGCGACACCGTTGTAGCCGTTGCTGCCCGAGGTCACGTCGACAACGCCCTTGGCGGTCCCACCGGAACCGAGCGAGTACAGCGCCGGGTTGATGAAGCCGAGACCCTTACCGGCCTGCTGCGAAGCGAGCGCGACGACAGCCGCGAAGAGCGGCGAGGACTGCGAAGTGCCCGAGGTGCCCAGCAGCGAGATGTCCGGCAGTGAGCGTCCGGCCGCGTGAGTCGTCTTGTCGACTTCGCTCTGCCAGGTGGGCGCGCCGTACTCGTGCGACACGCCGCCGCCCGAGCGGGACCAGACGGTGTCGGGCGAGGTCCGTGCGCCTGAGGAGTTCTGGTGCAGCACGGTGCCGCCGACAGCGGTGACGTAAGAGCTGGCGGCCGGGAAGCTCACGACCTTCTTGCCCCAGGGCGAGTTGTCCTTCTTCGTCCCGGTCGAGCCGTCGTCGCCACTGGACGCGGTGACCGTGATCCCCGCGTCGGTCGCCTTCTTGAAGTGCGCGTCCAGGCCGTGCAGCTGCGCCGAGCTGTCGAAGTCGTCCTCCGGCGTGCCGAGGCTCATCGAGATCACGTTGGCGGACTTGTGATCGGCCAGGTAGTCGATCGCCGTCATCATGTCCGGGAACCCGTCGATACCCTGGGTTTCCGAGGTCGGCGTGGCCACGACGAGGATCTTGGCCTTCGGCGCGAGCGTGTGGAACATCGCCACGTCGAGGTCGGTCTCGCCGCCCCAGCCCGAGCAGTCGCTGGGCGTTCCGGGATCGCCGCAGGCCGGGACAGGGCCGGCGGGCTCCAGGATCTGGACGTCGGCGGCGGGCAGCCCGTGCGAGTGCGAGTAACTGTCGATATAGGACTTGATGTTCTTGTCCCCATAGGACACGACGGTCGCCAGCGCCGTACCGGTACCGTCAATTCCCTTGTCGTACAAGGGTTTTGTGTTGTAGGCAAGCTGCAGGCTGTTCCCGGCGGCGGCCAGCGCCCGATCCGTGAGCGCCGCGCGCTCTTCGGGCGACTTCGCGTTCGCGAGCAGCGTCGCCGCCGCGCTGAAGTGATGGTGTTTGACGGCAGGCGCGGCGGGCGCGGCCGACACGGGCGCGCTGATCCCGCACAGCGACACCGCGACGGCTGCGCCGACAGTCAGCGTGAGCGTCCGGCGCACACGCGGAACTTTGCTGAACCCAGCAGACATTCTTGCTCCTCCGGCTTCGGGCACGCGCGGGAAGATCGACGCGTACCCGCCGGATTAAAGCCCGCGAACCGGGGCCCTGCCACGGCCATTGGTCGCAGATGCGCTGATACACCAGCAAAACAGACGACCAAGATCAAACGGACTTATCGCCTGGGCTCAGCGCCGCGGGGAACGGCGTTCCCCGCGGAAAGCGAGGACGTCCAACACCGCCGCGGCCAGCGAAACCACCAGTGCGAGCGAACCGAGATAGCGCCCTGCCCCGGCGTTGACCTCGATGCCGCCGACGGCGAACAGCGCCCGCACCTCGGAGTCGAACTGGTAGGCGATGGCGCCCCAGCCGATGATCGTCATCAGCGCCACCAACCCGCCGAAGACGAGCCACAGCTGCGGCAGGCCACTGATCCGCACCTTGCGGACCTGACCGAACACGGTCACGGCCACGCCCACCACGAGCAGCAGCAACGGCGGGAGCCAGGCGAACAAGCCCGAACTCCAGCCGTCGCGAACGACTTCCGCGCCCGACAACGACTTCAGCGCGTCCGCGACCTCGGACTGCGAAGTGCTCAGCGTGGTCCACGGCAAGAAGAGCGACCCCAGCGCGAGCAGCCCGGCCCCGAGGCCGAGCCACTCGCGCCAGGTGACGCGCTGACCGGAAAACGACAACTCAGGAACCGACCCGCTCGATGATCAGCTCCCGGACGCGTTTGGCGTCGGCCTGCCCCTTGGTCGCCTTCATCACGGCGCCGACGATCGCGCCCGCCGCGGCGACCTTGCCGTCGCGGATCTTCTGCGCGACGTCCGGCTGCGAAGCCAGCGCCTCGTCGACGGCCGTGGTGAGCGCCGAGTCGTCCGAGACGACCTTGAAGCCGCGCTTCTCGACGACCTCGCGCGGCGAACCCTCGCCGGCGAGCACGCCCAGCACGACCTCCTTGGCCAGCTTGTTGGTCAGCTCACCGGAGTTGACCAGCGCGACGACCTCGGCCACCTGCGCCGGGGTGATCGGCAGGTCGGCCAGCTCGACCTCGCGGGTGTTGGCCTCCTGCGCCAGGAAGCTGACCCACCAGCTGCGCGCCTCCTGCGAGGTGGCGCCCGCCTCGACGGTCGCCGTCACGAGGTCGACAGCGCCGACGTTGAGCAGGTCGCGCAGCTCGGCGTCGGACAGGCTCCACTCGGTCTGGATCCGCTTGCGGCGCTCCGCGGGCATCTCCGGCAGCGTCTTGCGCAGCTCCTCGACCCAGTCGAGCGCGGGAGCGATCGGCACCAGGTCGGGCTCGGGGAAGTACCGATAGTCCTCGGCGGTTTCCTTGGTACGGCCCGGCGAAGTGGTGCCGTCGCCCTCCTGGAAGTGCCGCGTCTCCTGCTTGACCGTGCCGCCACCGGCGAGCACCGCGGCCTGGCGGGTCATCTCGTAGCGAACGGCCCGCTCGACGCTGCGCAGCGAGTTGACGTTCTTCGTCTCGGTGCGCGTGCCTAGCTCGTCGGAACCCTTGGGCATCAACGAGATGTTCGCGTCGCAGCGCAGCGATCCCTGGTCCATCCGGACGTCGGAGACGTCGAGCGCCTTGAGCAGGTCACGCAACGCGCTGACGTACGCGCGGGCCACCTCGGGCGCGCGTTCGCCGTGCCCGGGGATGATCTTGGTGACGATCTCGATCAGCGGCACGCCGGCGCGGTTGTAGTCGAGCAGCGAGTAGTCCGCACCATGGATCCGGCCCGTCGCGCCGCCCTTGTGCAGCGACTTGCCGGTGTCCTCCTCCATGTGCGCGCGCTCGATCTCGACCCGCACGATCTCACCGTCGTCGAGCGTGACGTCGAGGTAACCGTCGAACGCGATCGGCTCGTCGTACTGCGAGGTCTGGAAGTTCTTCGGCTGGTCCGGGTAGAAGTAGTTCTTGCGCGCGAACCGGCACCATTCGGCAATCCGGCAGTTGAGCGCCAGCCCGATCCGGATCGCCGACTCGACGCCCTTGCCGTTGACCACCGGGAGCGAGCCCGGCAGGCCGAGGCAGGTCGGGCAGACCTGGGTGTTCGGCTCGCCGCCGAACGTCGTCGGGCAGCCGCAGAACATCTTGGTGTTCGTGTTCAGCTCGACGTGCACCTCGAGCCCGAGCACCGGGTCGTACCGCTCGATGACCTCGGCGTAGTCCATCAACTCGACCATGGCGGTCACTTGGCCTTTCCTCCACACAGTCCGTCACTCATTCGATGAATCCGCTGGTCTTCAATGCGGACACGGTCTCGGTTCGCCAAGCGCAGAAGGAAGGAACCGTTCCCAGCCTGGCAAGGTCACTCAGTTCGGCGATGAGCGCCAGGTAGTCGTGCGGCGATCGGCCACGCCGTCTCCGCCGGGTACCAGACCTCAGCGCCTCGCTCAGCGTCCGTTTCGGATCCGAGAGCTTTTCCACCTGCGTCAAGTGATGCGCCTCGAAGATATCCGACCGGGCGACATCCACTCCGGCGAGGCCGTTGATGACATCGAGGTCCGTCAACGCCCAGCTTTCCATCTCACGCACCGGCACCAGCGGAACCAGCATGGGCTCGCGGGGCGATGTCGCCCATTCGGCGACCATCGGCTCCCAGCTCTTCGCCGCCTCACGCTCAGGTCTGGACGTCCCGTCGTAGTGGAAGAACACCAGGCTGGGAGCGGGCTTCTGCGCCACGATCTGCCCGGTGAACGTCCGCCAGGTGTCCTCCGCACGCCGCAGGACCGCAGGCTGGGCGACGTCGAAACCCTTGCCCGGGTGTGTCCGGCCGATTTCCTGGAGCGCCCGGTCGAGCAAGCTCCGGAAAAACGTTTCGTCAGTGGATCCCTCGACCGCGATCACGGTTCGCAGCGAACGCATTCAAGCCTCCAGCAGCCGGGAGGCTTCGTCTTTGCTGATGGCCAGCAGCTCCCGCTGTTCGGGCTGAGAGAGCAGATCGAGATCACTCTCCCCCGAACCCCGCAGAGCGCGCACCCGCGACAGGCGGCTTGCGCGCTCACCCTGCTCCACGCGAGACACCCAGTCCATGACCACGACGTCGCGCGGCTCCAGCACAGCCAGCATCAGCGGCGAGTGACTGGTCAAGATGACCTGCGACATCGGCTCGCCGACCACCCCTGGGTTCTGCGAGCCAGGGTCGGTGACGAGCTCCTTCAGTAGCAGGACCAAACTCCGCAGGCGCTGCGGAAAGATCCCGTTCTCGGGTTCCTCGAAGCACAACATGCCCCGGTACTGCGGGTCGTACAGCGCGGCGAGCATGGCGAGCACCCGCAAGGTGCCGTCCGACGCGACTCTCGCGTTCACCCGGCCCTCATCGCGAGTCGTGAGGTGAACCTCCCACGAGCCGCTGGGTTTGTCCTCGGTCACCTCGACCCCGGCGAATCCCCGGACCACGCGGGCCAAGTCGGTCGCGATCTCGTCCAACCCGCTGCCGAACGGGTCACGGGTGGACTGCTCGATCCGCCGCAGCACACCGGGCAGGTTGGCCCCACTGGATTCCAGTTGGTCACCAGGTCGTTTGCCGGACGCGGGCAGGCGCAGGGCCGCAGGATCGAGCTGGAGGAAGCGCCACGACTCCAGTTCCCTGCGCAAAGCGAAAAGCAGCGGGAACTCGGCCACCGAGGTCACGCTGGACAGCACCGTGGCCCCGGCCCCGAAGCCGGGCAACTCCTGTCCATGGCCTTCGACGATCTTGAAGCTTCGCCGCCCCTTGCCGTCCGTAACCGTGGTCAGCAGTGGTGCCTGGCGGCCGTACCGCAGCTTGTGCAGGCGGAACTCGTCGCTCAGGTCCTGCCGCGTCGTCCAGGCATCCGAGTGCTCCTGGATCGGGACGACCGACTCGTGCACGACGAACGGCCTGATGAAGCCATCCGCCTTGAGCACGCGGCTCTCGATCTCCACCTCGTACCGTAGACGCGTTTGCCCGACTGGCGACTCCTGGCCGAACGGGTCGACAACCATCGGCTCAAGCAGCACCTCGACCGCGAACCTCATTCGGGTGACCGACGTTCCATCACCTCGACGACGGAACAATTCCGTCAGATCGCCCCGTGCTCCCTCGAAGGCATCTTGCAGTGTCTTGTCGCTTGCAAGGCGGCGAAGCAGCTGAATCGCATCGAACAGGTTGGACTTGCCGCTGGCGTTCTGGCCGAGGACGACCAGAAACGGTGGCAAGTCCAGCGCGAACCGATCGAACGACTTGAAGCCGTCGATCTCGATGCGTGTCAGCATGGCGCTTCGCCCTCGCGCGTCATCGAGCCGTTGCTCCGAGCTCCGGTACCTGGTGCACGAGCGAACCGCCCGCGGCGGCGTCGCGCGCCACTTCGTAGGCCGCGCCGACGCGGTACAGCCTGTCGTCGGCCAAGGCCGGGGCCATGATCTGCAGGCCGACCGGCAGGCCGTCCTCATGGGACAGTCCACTCGGGACACTCATGGCGGCGTTCCCGGCCAGGTTCGACGGGATCGTGCAGAGGTCCGCGAGGTACATCGCCAGCGGGTCGTCGACGCGCTCGCCGATCTTGAACGCGGTGGTCGGCGTGGTCGGCGAGATCAGCACGTCCACCTGCTCGAACGCGGCGTCGAAGTCCCGCGTGATGAGCGTGCGGACCTTCTGCGCCGAGCCGTAGTAGGCGTCGTAGTAGCCCGACGAAAGCGCGTAGGTACCGAGCATGATCCGGCGCTTGACCTCCGCACCGAAGCCCTTTTCCCTGGTCAGCGCCATGACCTCTTCGGCGCTGTGCTCGCCGTCGTCGGCCACGCGAAGGCCGTAGCGCATCGCGTCGAACCGGGCGAGGTTCGAGGACGCCTCGCTCGGCGCGATCAGGTAGTACGCGGGCATCGCGTAGGTGAAGTTGGGGCAGGAGACCTCGACGATCTCGGCGCCCAGGGCGCGAAGCTGCTCGACAGCCGCCTCGAACGAGCGGAGGACGCCGGGCTGGTAGCCGTCACCGGCGAATTCCTTGACCACGCCGACGCGGACGCCCTTGAGGTCGCCGTTCGCGCCCTGGCGGGCCGCGGCGACGACCGGCGGGACCGGCGCGTCGATCGAGGTCGAGTCGAGCGGGTCGTGCCCGGCGATGACCTCGTGCAGCATGGCCGCGTCGAGCACGGTGCGGGCGCAGGGACCCGCCTGGTCCAGCGAGGAGGAGAACGCGACGAGGCCGTAGCGCGACACGCCGCCGTAAGTCGGCTTCACGCCGACGGTGCCAGTGACCGAGCCGGGCTGGCGGATCGAGCCACCGGTGTCGGTGCCGATCGCGAGCGGGGCCTCGAACGCGGCGATCGACGCCGACGAGCCGCCGCCGGAACCGCCGGGGATGCGGGCGTGGTCCCACGGGTTGTGGGTGGGGCCGAACGCGGAGTTCTCCGTGGAGGAGCCCATCGCGAACTCGTCCATGTTGGTCTTGCCCAGCACGACCACCCCGGCCTCGCGCAGCTTGCGCGTCACGGTGGCGTCGTACGGCGGGATCCAGCCCTCGAGCGTCCTCGACCCGCAGGTGGTCGGGATGCCCTTGGTGGCCAGCACGTCCTTGAGCGCCAGCGGCACCCCGGCCAGTGCGGACTTCGGCGCGCGACCGGCCGCGGCGTCCTCGTCGACAGCGCGGGCCGCGGCGAGCGCGCCCTCGGTGTCGACGTGCAGGAACGCGTGGATGTGGTCGTCGACCTCGGCGATCCGGTCCAGGTGGGCCTGCGTCACCTCGACGGCGGAGACCTCCTTGGCCTGGATCTTGCCCGCCAGCTCGGCGGCGGTGAACTTGATGAGCTCGGTCACTGTTCTTCTCCCAGAATCCGCGGCACCCGGAAACGACCCTCTTCGGCGGCCGGCGCACCGGCCAGTGCCTGCTGCTGGGTCAGTCCCGGACGGACCACGTCCTCACGGAACACGTTGGTCAGCGGCACGGCGTGCGAAGTCGGCGGCACGTCCTGGCCTGCGACCTCGCTCACTTTGGCGACCGAATCCAGGATCTGGTCCAGCTGGCCGGCGAAGACGTCGAGCTCTTCTTCGGTTACGGCGAGCCTGGCCAGCTTGGCGAGGTGCGCGACCTCGTCGCGGGAAATGTTGGGCACGCGGGTGACTCCCGGGTTGTGCTGTGCGGGTTCTGCCGGAAGCTGCAAGTCTATGGTGGCGGCATCGGCGAACTCGACTGGGTTGTTTCCCGGTTGTCTCCGCCCGCCGTTCGAGCACGCCGGACTCCGTAGCGATTCGTGATCCCGCAGCGCGGACGGCGACTCCCATTGTCCGGCCCGGTCTGTCAGAATCGGCGCCCGGCAAGCGCGTCCCACGGCGAGGCTGGGACGCCAGAGGCGAAAGGGGCGCGCGTTGTCGTTCCTGATCCGGGTTCAGCTGCCGGACAGCCCCGGCACACTCGGTGCGGTGGCCACCGCACTCGGCACGGTCGGCGCGGACATCCTCAGCGTCGACGTGGTCGAGCGCGGCAACGGGATCGCCATCGACGACCTGGTCGTCGAACTCCCGTCCGGCCGGTTGCCGGACGCGCTGATCACGGCCGCGGAGAGCGTGGAAGGCGTCGAGGTGGACGCCGTGCGCCCGTACGCGGGGGTGCTGGACACCCATCGCGAACTCGAACTGGTCGAGGAGATAGCCGCACAGCCCAAATCCGGCCTGGACATCCTCGCCGAGGGCGTGCCGCGGATCGTGCGCGCCGGCTGGGCGGTAGTGGTCGAGCACGCCGAGGGCGGCACCAAGCGGCTGGCGTCGTCGAGCGCCGCCCCGGAGACGCCCATCGCCGACCTGCCGTGGTTACCACTCGAACGGGCGACAGTGCTCGACGCCGAGGCGGACTGGGTCCCGGAGACCTGGAAAGAACTCGGCACCGAGCTGGCCGCCACCCCCCTGGGCAAGCCCGGCAAGGCCCTGCTGGTCGCCCGCCCCGGAGGCCCCAACTTCCGCGCGGCCGAGGTCGCCCGCCTGGCCCACTTCGCAGGCATCGTCGCCGTCGTCCTCGACAGCTGACCGCCGTCACGCGTGATCAGATCGCCGTCACGCGTGATCAGATCGCCGCCACGCGTGATCAGATCGCCGCCACGCGTGATCAGATCGCCGCCACGCGTGACGGCATTCCAGTCACGCGTGACGGCGATCCAGTCACGCGTGACGGCATTCCAGTCACGTGTGACGGCGATCTGGTGACGTGGTCAGAGGGTTAAGCCGTAGGCGATCAGGGTCACGCCGGGGAACGGGGTCCAGTCTCGGTCGGGCAGGCGGGTGAAGCCGATGCGCTCGTAGAGGCGGTGGGCGGGCTTCATCGAGTCCAGGCTGCAGAGCACGACGCGGCACGCGCCGATCTCGCGGCCGCGGGCCAGGACTGCCCTGGTCAGCGCCTCGCCGACGCCCCGACCGCGAGCGGCGGGTGAGACCGCGAGCATACGGAACTCCAGCTCGCCCTCGTGCGAAAGCTCGGCGTACTCCGTGCCGGGCGAGGCGATGGTCACCGAACCCAGGACCTCGCCGCCGGTGTCGACCGCGACCAGCAGCTCCGCGAGCTCGACGCGGCGGGCGGTGTCACGGAGCTCGTGCTCGTAGCCGTTGTCCATGGTCAGCAAGCCGCCGTCGACGTACGCCTCGACCGTCACCTCGCCCGCGGCCGCCAGCTCCTCCGGCTTCGGCGGCCGGATCGTGAACTCACTCATCCGCGACCTCCACTGCCTCTTCTTCGCCGGTCAGCAGAGCCACTTCGGCCGCCGCCTCGGGGCCGCTCGCCAGCAGCACACGGAACCCGTCCTCGTCGAGGACGGGCACCTTCAGCTGGACGGCTTTCTCATACTTGGAACCCGGCGCCTCGCCGACGACCACGAACGCCGTCTTCTTCGAGACGGAACCGGCCGCCTTGCCGCCGCGCTCCATGATCAGTTCCTTGGCCTCGTCACGCGAGATCGTCGCGAGCGAGCCGGTGACGACGATGGACAACCCCTCGAGATGCCGCGGGATCGAGTCGTCGCGCTCCTCCTCCATCCGGACCCCGGCACGCGCCCACTTCTCGACGATCTCGCTGTGCCAGCCGACCTCGAACCACTCCTGCGCGGCGTGCGCGATGGTCGGGCCGACACCGTCGACGTCGGCGAGTTCCTCTTCCGTGGCGTCCTCGATGCGCTCCAGGGAGCCGAACTCCCTGGCCAGCGCCTGCGCGGCGGTGGGCCCGACGTGGCGGATCGACAGCGCGACGATCACCCTCCACAGTGGACGTTCCTTAACTGTTTCCAGGTTGTCGAGCAGCTTGCGCCCGTTGGCCGACAGCGTCCCCGCCTTGGTGCGGAACAGCTCGACCTCGAGCAGCTTCTCCTCGTCCAGGTCGAACAGGTCGCCCTCGTCGTGAACGACGCCTGACTCGAGTAGGGCGACGGACCCCTCGTAGCCGAGGACCTCGACGTCGAAGGCGCCGCGACCGGCCAGGTGTGACAGCCGCTCGCGCAGCTGCGCCGGGCAGGACCGGGAATTCGGGCAACGGATGTCGATGTCGCCCTCCTTCTGGTAGGCCAGCTCGGTGTCGCAGTTGGGGCACCGCAGCGGCATGATGAACTCACGCTCTTCACCCGTTCGTGCTTCGACCACCGGGCCGAGGACCTCGGGGATGACGTCGCCCGCCTTGCGGATGACCACCCTGTCCCCGATCAGCACGCCCTTGCGCTTGACCTCTTCCTGGTTGTGCAGGGTGGCCATGGCCACCGTCGAGCCCGCGACCTTCACCGGCTCCATCACCGCGAACGGCGTGACCCGGCCGGTGCGGCCGACGTTGACCTGGATGTCCAGCAGGGTGGTAATGGCTTCTTCCGGCGCGTACTTGTACGCGATCGCCCAGCGCGGGGCCCGCGAAGTGGTGCCGAGCCTTCGTTGCAGGGCCACCGAGTCGACCTTGATGACGACGCCGTCGATCTCGTGCACGGCGTCGTGACGGTGCTCGCCCCAGTAATCAATGTGCTGCGCGAGCCCGGCCGACTCGAGGACCTTGGTGTGCGGCGAAACCGGCAGCCCCCAGGCGGCCAGCGCGTCGTACGCGTGGGACTGACGATCCGGCTCGAAGCCCTCGCGGCGGCCGAGGCCGTGGCAGATCAGCCGCAGGTTACGGGACTTGGTGACCTTGGGATCCTTCTGCCGCAACGAACCGGCCGCGGTGTTGCGGGGGTTGGCGTACGGCGGGTTGCCCGCCTCGACCATCTTCGCGTTCAACGCGAGGAAGTCCTCCACCCGGAAGAACACCTCGCCGCGGACCTCGACCAGCGCGGGCACCGGGAACTCGTCCGTGCCGGTGAGCGTGTCGGGGACCTCTTCGAGGGTGCGGATGTTGAGCGTGACGTCGTCACCGGTGCGCCCGTCGCCCCTGGTCAGCGCCCTGGTGAGCTTGCCGTTCTCGTAGAGCAGGTTGATGGCGAGGCCATCGATCTTCAGCTCGGCGAGGTACTGCGTCGAGCCGATCTCCTTCTCGACGCGCTCGACCCAGATCTGCAGCTCTTCGAGGTCGAAGACGTTGTCCAGGCTGAGCATGCGCTCGAGGTGGTCGTACGAGGCGAAGTCCGTGGAAAACGTGCCGCCGACGTTCTGGGTCGGCGAATCCGGCGTCCGCAGCGCGGGATGCTCGTCCTCCAGCGCCACCAGCTGCCCGAACAGCTCATCGAACTGGCCGTCGGACACGATCGACGAGTCCAGCACGTAGTACCGGAACTGGTGCCCGCGGACCTCCTCAGCGAGCGCGGCATGCCGCGCGCGGACCTCGGCGGGGACATCCCTGATGTCCTCGGCCTGGACCGTGCTTTCAGTGACTTCGGGAAGCTCCGTGCTGCTCACAGCAAGTGAGCCTAGTCGGAGCCTCCGACAGTTTTGGCACTCCTGCCCGCCGACCGCTCCGCCAGGCCGCGCACCAGCTCACGCAGCTCCAAAAGCGACATCGCGCCCACCGGTTCGACGTCGGAAGCCTCCACCCGGCGGAGCCGCTCGGCAGCCATCCGCTCACCCAGCGTGGCATCCAGCGGCAGGAAGGTCATGGCCTGGCGGGACTCGTCAGGCAGGTCGGCGAGCTCCGGATGATGCACCGTGACGTCGACCAGCGAGGTGTTCTCGTCGACAGCGGCCGCGACGCGGAAGTCGGCCAGCGCGATCTGATGAGCCCCGAGATTCACCGTCACGCCACCCGGATCTGGCACCGGCGGCACCGAATCGTGGTACTCCCAGATGGCATCCTCCGGCGGCGCGGCGGCCATCCAGGCATCGGTGAACGGCCGCAACTCCGGATCCTCCTGCCCGGTCAGCACCAGCGCGTAGATGGCACGGTGACCCCGCTCCAGCGCGAAGTGCAGGCGCGGATGCAGAAGGGCGACCACCTGACAGAGGTCATGCTCGACCCGCTGCGGCTCACGATCCCCGAGGGCCGCACTGACCTGCGGCAGCAACTCGAACCACTGCTGCCAGAAGCCAACAGCGGCGGCCTGGACATCCACCGGAACCGGCTGCTCCGGCCAAGCCGTCCGGGGATCAGGAACAGCCGCATCTTTCGCGCGGCGGCGGAACAGTCGCATCACTACCTCAGTGGGTCGGTCGAGTTTGGTGGACACGTTACCCGCCAACCAATCCCCAACCACAACACCAACACCAAAAACAAAAACAAAAACCCAACCCCAGCAGTCCGCCCCAACCACAGCGTCTCCCCGAGCCCTGCGAGGGGAGACTTCACCGCCGCGCGCCCTCTTTCAGGCCCGCCAGGGCCTCCCAACTCGCGACGGCAGGTCGCCCCCGTAAAAACAAAGCCGCACTTACGCTGGAAGTCAGGGGCGACCTGGCGGCGCGAGTTTGTGAGCGCGCTGGCCAAAAAACACAGGCTTCTAACCGCACCTCAGGACGCAACCAAAAACCCGTGCAACTCACCAAGTCTCGGGGGGCTCCCGGAATGCCTTGCCCAACTCTCGGGTGAGCTCCAGTGCTCGTCGTAGCCACTCTGGTGTTGCGCCTGCTAAGCCGCAGGTGGGGGTTGGTACCGCGCGGTCGGTGAGGATGGTTCGGTCGAATCCCAGGCGGTCGACCAGCTTGAGCGCCGGGGCGGCCAGGTCCTTCAGCTTCACCGGTACGCCAGGGTCGGTTGAGGGGACCAGGCCTAGTAGCAATGCCGTTCCGCTGTCCCAGGTCTCGCCGATCTCGTCCAGCATCTTGGCCGAGGCGCCTCGAAGGAGCGTCAGGTCGAACGCGATCGCTCCCGCGCCCGCTGCGCGGAGGAGGGAGAGTGGGGGGTGGGGGGCGCAGCAGTGGACGATGACCGGCTGGCCGGTGATGCGCTCGGCGCCGTCGATCACCTTGGCCAGCAGGTCACGGGCCTCGGGCTCGGGGACCGCGGACACCGTTCCGTAGCCGGACGGTGTCGAGAGACTGCCTTCGAGGACCGCGGGCAGGGAGGGCTCGTCGAACTGGACGACCACTGGCGAACCGGTGCGCCTGCTCAGGTCGGCGACGTGCTCGGCGAGTCCGTCAAGCAGGGAGGCCGCGAAGTCGCGAAGCGCGCCCTTGTCTGTCAGGACTCGGTGGCCGCGGGGCAGCTCGATGTCGGCGGCGAGGGTCCAGGGACCGGCCAGCTGGGTCTTGATCACGGCCGGGCTGCCCGCCTTCTCGGCGGCCTCCTGAACGGCGTCGAGGTCCCATTTCAGCAGGTCCACGCCTCGGCGGTGGTGCAGTCCGGCGCGGCTCGCGATGCGGTAGCCACTGGGCACGAACTCCACCGGGAGCTCGATGAGCATCGCCGCGGTGCGGCCGATGATGTCGGCGCCGACCCCGCGTCCGGGCAGCTCGGGGACGTGGGGGAAGTCCGGCAGCTCGCCGAACACGACGGCCGCGGCCTCCACCGGGTCGGTACCCGGGAGGGAGCCGATCGCGGTGGCGGCGCCGTCAGGCCAAGCTCGTTCGTTCACACCGGGATTGTGCTCGCCCGGCGGGACACCGCGACGGCGGGCCATGCCGGACACGGACATTCGCCGCATATACCGTTCTCGCCGCCACGGCCGCTCCACCGCCAGTACGCTGGCCAGCCATGACGAGCATCCCGCCGCCTCCAGGCTGGTACCCGGACCAGCAGAACCCCCGGCTGCACCGCTGGTGGGACGGGCAGGCCTGGTCACCGAACACGCGCCCCGCACAGCCGATCCCGATGCACGACGCCGAGGCGATCGAGCTGGACATCGAGCGCGCCCACGATCCGGCCAGGATCCAGGCGCAGGTCGCCAGGGGCACCCGCGGCCGGGCGAGCGGGGCAGGCGGTGGCGGGACCCTGTTCACCGAGCCGATCCTGGTGGTCAACCAGCGCGCGAAGCTCATCGAGCTGGCCAACGAGTTCGGGGTGTTCGACCAGAACGGGCAGCGGCTCGGCGGGGTGGTCGAGGTCGGGCAGTCGACGGTCAAGAAGGTCGTGCGGCTGCTGACCAACTACGACCAGTTCCTCACCCACCGGTTCGAGGTCCGCGACGCGAACCACAGCACGGTGCTGAAGGTGACACGCCCGGCGAAGGTGTTCAAGTCCCGGTTCCTCGTCACCCGTGCGGATGACTCCCCGATCGGCGAGATCGTGCAGGAGAACGTCTTCGGCAAGATCCGGCTCGGCTTCGTGGTGAACGGCCAGAAGATCGGCGGCATCTACGCCGAGAACTGGCGTGCGTGGAATTTCGCGATCAAGGACCACAACGACGTCGAGATCGCCAAGATCACCAAGACCTGGGGCGGGTTCGTGAAGGCGGCCTTCACCACCGCCGACAACTACGTGGTCGAGATCCATCGCCCGCTGCAGGACCCGCTGGCCAGCATGGTCGTCGCCTCGGCGCTGACCATCGACACCGCGCTGAAGCAGGACTCCGACTAGGGACCCGAGTGACGGGTGTCTCAGCCCGCCCTGGTGGACACCAGGGCCGGCACCGCTCAGGGTGAAAGGCGGGTGAGACGCCGCGGTCTCACCCGGTTGGAGGTTGTCGTGGAGCCGTTGCCTGAGGACAGCACCAGGAACTGGGCCGAGCCGGGGGTCTACTCCGTCGCGCCCGGGGTGTACCGGATCCCGCTGCCGCTGCCGAACGACGCGCTGAAGGCGGTCAACGTCTACGCGATCACCGACGGCACCGAGCTCGTGCTGATCGACTCCGGCTGGGCACTCGACGAGGCACGTGAGCAGCTCGCGGCCGGGCTCAAGGGGCTCGGCGCGGAACTCGGCGACATCAGCGAATTCCTCATCACGCACGTCCACCGCGACCACTACACGATGGCCGTCAGCCTGCGGCGCGAGTTCGGCGGGAAAATCGGGCTGGGACAGCGAGAAGAGCCGTCACTGACTCTTTCGGGTGACCCTGACCGGTTCCCGATGCACGCCCAGGTGGAGCTGCTCCACCAGTGCGGCGCCAAACCCGTGGTCGACGAGCTCGCGCGGCTGTTCGGCGGCCTGAAGCACACCGAAGCGCATCTGTGGGAGCAACCGGACGAGTGGCTCACGCCAGGCAAGCGCGCCGTGCCGGGCCGCGAGCTCGACATCGTGCACACGCCGGGGCACACGAACGGGCATGTCGTGTTCCTGGACGACGAAGCCGGGCTGCTGTTCACGGGCGACCACGTGCTCCCGCACATCACCCCGTCGATCGGCTTCCAACCGGTGACCGTGGCGCTGCCGCTCAAGGACTACCTCGACTCGCTCGCGCTCATCCGCGCGATGCCCGACCAGCGCATGCTGCCCGCGCACGGCTTGGTGACCGACAGCGTGCACGCGCGGATCGACGAGCTGCTGGAACACCACCGCGAGCGGCTGGAGACCATGGGCGCGCAGATCGCCGCCGGCGCGACCACGGCGTACGAAACGGCGCTGCGCCTCGGCTGGACGCGGCGGGGGCGCAAGCTGCCGGACATGGACGCGTTCAACCAGACGCTGGCCGTGCTGGAGACCGGCGCGCATCTGGATCTGCTTGTCTCCCAAGGGAAACTGGCCGCGGACGAGGTCGACGGCGTCCGGCACTACGCGGCTTCGCAGCCGTGATCCGGCGAGCCCGCCGCGAGGACGTCGAGGCGATCGTGCGCATGCTGGTCGACGACCAGCTCGGCGCGACCCGCGACTCGGCCGACGACCTCGGCCCGTACCTGAAGGCGTTCGAGGACATCGAAGCCGACCCGAACCAGCTCCTCATGGTGGCCGACGAAGCCGGTGAAACCGTCGGCACGTTGCAGCTGACGTTCATCCCCGGGCTGTCCCGGCGCGGCGCGCTGCGCTGCCTTGTCGAGGCCGTCCGCGTCCGGGCCGACCACCGCGGCAGCGGCCTCGGCGGCGAGCTGATGCATTGGTCGATCGAGGAGTCCCGGCGGCGCGGCTGCGCCCTGGTACAGCTGACCTCGGACGCTTCGCGAGTAGACGCGCACCGCTTCTACGAGCGGCTCGGCTTCGCCGCTTCGCACACCGGCTTCAAACTCGCGCTGTAGTTGCCCCTGAAGGCCACCTTCACGGCGTTAGACGCCGTGAAGGTGGCCTTCAGGGGCAGTCAGCGAGTGGCGGAGATCTTCGCGCTGCCCAACACCAGGTCGCCCGCGGTGTCGGGACGGTAGAGAACCACGACCTGCCCGGGAGCGACGCCCTTGAGCGGCTCGCGCAGCTGGATAGTCACGTCGTCGCCGATCGCTTCGGCGACCGCGGGAACGATGCCGCTGTGGGCGCGGACCTGCACGACGCACTCCGTGGGGCCGTCGAGCGGTGCGCCGGGCCAGATCGGGCGGTCGGCCTCGATGACGTCGACGCCCAGGTCCGCCGAGGAACCGACCTTGACCGTGCCGGACACCGGCTCCAGCGAAAGGACGTACCGGGGACGGCCGTCGGCGGCGGGGGCCTCGATGCCGAGGCCCTTGCGCTGCCCGACGGTAAATCCGTGGACGCCGGTGTGGTGGCCGAGGACGGCGCCGGTTTCGGCGTCGACGAGCTCGCCGGGGTGCTGGCCGAGACGGCTCTCCAGGAACTTCTTGGTGTCGCCGTCGGGGATGAAGCAGATGTCGTGACTGTCGGGCTTGTTCGCCACCGACAGGCCGCGCTGCTCCGCCTCGGCGCGGACCTCGGTCTTCCAGGAGTCGCCAAGCGGGAACATCGCGTGGCGCAGCTGCTCCGGGGTCAGCGACGCGAGGACGTACGACTGGTCCTTGCCCTCGTCCGCACTGCGGCGCAAGGCAGGCACACCGTCCACAACGGACAGGCGGGCGTAGTGGCCGGTGGCCACGGCGTCGAAGCCGAGGGCCATCGCCTTGTCCAGCAGTGCCTCGAACTTGATCTTCTCGTTGCAGGTGACGCACGGGTTCGGCGTGCGGCCGACGGCGTACTCGCCGACGAAGGTCTCGATGACCTCCTCGGTGAAGCGCTCGGCGAAATCCCAGATGTAGAAGGGAATGCCGAGGATGTCCGCGGCGCGCCGGGCGTCGTGCGAATCTTCGACCGTGCAGCAGCCGCGGGAACCTGTGCGCAGCGTGCCAGGCTTCGCGGACAGTGCCAGGTGCACGCCGACGACCTCGTGCCCGGCGTCCACCGCGCGTGCGGCGGCCACCGCCGAGTCGACTCCCCCGCTCATCGCGGCCAATACCCGCATACCCCTACACCTCCTGCTTCTGTGCCTGCTTGCGCATCCCGGACAACCCCGCCTGCCGGGCCCTGGTGACCACGCCGCCGATTTCCGCGGCCAGCGCCTCGACGTCAGCCCTGGTGGACGTGTGCCCCAGCGAGAACCGCAGCGAACCGCGTGCGGCCGCCGGATCCGCGCCCATCGCGAGCAGCACGTGGCTCGGCTGGGCGACCCCCGCCGTGCAGGCCGAACCCGTCGAGCACTCGATGCCTTTGGCGTCGAGCAGCATCAGCAGGCTGTCCCCGGCGCAGCCAGGGAAAGTGAAGTGCGCGTGGCCGGGCAGCCGTTCGCCTTCGCCGCCGTTCAGCACCGCGTCAGGCACCTCCCGGAGGACGGCCTCGATCAGCTCGTCCCGCAGGGCCTCGGTGTTCTTCGCGTACTCGGCACGGCCCTCGACACCGGCCTCGACGGCGGCGGCGAACGCGACGATCGCCGGGACGTCGAGAGTGCCGGAGCGGACACTGCGTTCCTGGCCACCGCCGTGCAGCAGCGGCACGCAGGCCGTGTCACGCCCCAGCAGGAGCGCGCCCACACCGTACGGGCCGCCGAGCTTGTGCCCGGTCAGCGTCAGGGCGGCCGCGCCGCTCGCCGCGAAGCCGAGCTCCACCGCGCCGACCGCCTGCACGGCGTCGGTGTGCAGCGGGATGCCGTGCTCGGCGCACACCGCGCCCAGCTCGGCCACCGGGTTGATCGTGCCGACCTCGTTGTTGGCCCACATCACGGTCACCAGCGCGACGGTCTCGGGAGCCGCGGCGATGGCGGCACGCAGTGTCTCCGGGGAGACGCGTCCGCGGTGATCGACCTCGAGCCAGGTGACCTCGGCGCCCTCGTGCCGCTCCAGCCACTCGACCGTGTCGAGCACGGCGTGGTGCTCGACCGTGCTGCACAGCACCCGGCGTCGCTCGGGCCGCTCGCCCTGGCGGGCCCAGTAAATACCCTTGACCGCGAGGTTGTCGCTCTCCGTGCCGCCGCCGGTGAAGATCACCTCGGACGGGCGAGCGCCCAGCGCCTCGGCGATGACCTCGCGGGCCTCCTCGACGGTGCGCCGGGCCCGGCGGCCGGAGGAATGCAGCGCGGAGGCGTTGCCCACGGTGGACAGCGCCTCGGTCATCGCCGTTACGGCTTCGGGCAACATCGGTGTGGTCGCCGCATGGTCGAGATAGGTCATCGCCACTCCAGGGTAGACCGCTCCGGCCCGTGACCAAGCCCACCCTGGCACCGTACGTGCGCTGTCACACTTTCGCGGGCCACCGGCTGGTGAGCCGGACGCCCAGCAGCGCGAGCGCGATCATCAGCACGATGAGCACCGCGACGGCCGGTGAGGGCTCCTTCGCCGACGCCAGCGCGGTGAGCAGGACACCGCCGAGCCCGATGGTGATCGCCGAGCCGACCCAGTCACCCAGCTGCATCGCGGAGGTGCTGAACCCGCGCTCGGACTCCGGGGAGTAACGCAGGAGCAGCACCGAGATCGCGGGCATCGCGATGCCCATCCCGGCGCCTCCGACCGCGCAGGCCGCGACGGCGACCCAGCCGGGAAACCACGGCTGCGAAACGAGCGCGAACAACGCCAGCCCACCCGCGACCAGCGCGAAACCGGTCCGCAGACAGGCCTGACGCGACCAGTCCAGAAAACGCCCTTGCAGCACCGAAGCCGCCGACCAGCCAACGGCGGTGATGGTCAGCGGCAACCCCGCGAGCGCGGGACCGTACCCGTGAACAGCGCTCATCGTGAGCGGGAGATAGGCCTCCATGCCCGCGTAAGCACCACTGATCAGCGCCCGCGACGCGACCACGGTCGGCAGCCCCGGACGCGAAGTCAACGTCCCGGCGGGCAGGAGCTTGCGCAGCGCGTACGCCAGCGCGAGCAACCCGGCGAGACCGTAGGCGAGCGCGGACGGCGACGGATGCTGAGCAGCCCACGTCACGACGGCAACCCCGAGCGCGGCAAGCACCGCGGCGATCACCCCGGCCTGCTGCCCCCGGACACCCGGCACGTGCGCCGGCAACCTCCGCACCACGATCACGAGCAACACGAAACCCAGCGCGAGCAGCGGCACCAGCCCGAGAAACACCCACCGCCACCCGACACTCACCGTGAGCACCCCGGCGACGGACGGTCCGATCACGGCGGGCAGTACCCAGGCGGCGGCATTGGCGGCGTAGATCACCGGCCGTTCACGATCGGTGAACGTCAGCGCGATCAACAGCGACACGGACACCAGCAGCAACCCGGCACCGAACCCCTGCAAAGCCCGCCCGAGCAGTAGCGCGGCCATCCCGTTGGCAGTCCCCGCGACAACCAGCCCGGCGGCGAACAGCACGGGCCCTGCCACCAAGGCGGGCGCGGGTCCGCGCAGATCCCCCACCCGCCCGGAAAGCACGGTGGCCACCACACTGGCGATCAAAAAAGTGGTGAACGGCCACGAGTAAAGCGAAAGCCCGTCCAGCTCGGCGACCATGGTCGGCATGGCGGTCGCGACGCCCATGCTCTCGAAAGCCACCAAAGTAACAACGAGCAGGAGCGCGACAGTGGTCACCCGACGTTGCGGAGCCCACAAAATCCCTCGCGAACCCGGACCGGCCCGATCAGCAATCCCCACCATGATCCAACCCTGCAACCTCCACTCCGCTGGAAGTCAACACCCCGCCGAAAGGCAGCCCTGGGAGGAGAAGTCGCGAAGGGAACCTTGGGGGCGTATAGGTCCCTGATGGTGGCCTTCAGAGGCAGTCAAAGCCCCCGCGGGGCAAAATCACGACGCGACGACCCGCAGGTCCCTGGCAAGGGCGGCGGCCTCGCCCCGGGAACTCACCTCAAGCTTCTCCAGCAAATTCCGCACGTGGAACTTCACCGTGTGCTCGCTCAGCTGCAGCCCCTCGGCGATCTGGCGGTTACGCCGCCCCCGGGAAATCCCGGCCAGCACCTCGAGTTCCCGCGAGTTCAGCCGCTCCAGCGGCCGCAGTTCAGGAGGCTCGGCCACCTCCAGCGGCAGCACCGCCGTCACCGTGGTCCCCCACCCGCGAACGGCGTCGACCTCCCAATGCCCGCCCAGTGGAGCGATCCGCTCGGACAACCCGTGCCCCGGTGTCCCCCCGTCGACCTCGGGAGCGTCATCACGCACAGTGATCCGCAACATCGAGCCGTCGACGCTCCACCCTGCCCGGATCCGCCGGGTCCCCTGCCGATCGAGAGCGGCGAGCACCAGCCCGCGCGTGACCGTTCGCGCGGTGTGCGCGATGTCCTGTGGCAGCGAACGTTCCCCCTCCGGGCCGACCAGATCGAGCCCGACGTCCGTGTGACGCACCAACGGGCCGAGCTGGTCGGTCAGCACACCGAAAGCAGCCGAAGCGGACTCCGCCGAAAGTGCCTGGTCACGGTCCGCGACCGCGCGCAGGTCGAGCAGCGCGGTCGCGGCCAGCTCGGTCGCGGTCCGGCGAGCGGCGGGGTCGGCCAGCTGCCGCGAACGCAGGATCGCGAGCAGGGTGACCAGCGTCGTCGCGTGGGTCTGGCCGAGGTCGGTGATGGCCTGCGCCCGTGCCGTCGCGGCGGCGAGGTTGCCCGCGAGCAGCTCCGGCTCGAGTTCGAGGGCGCGGTGACCGGCGTCGACGCTGACCAGGTTCCACAGCCGCGCGGCGACGCCCAGCGCGAACTCGCCGGGCTCGTCCTCCTCCGGCACGAGCACGACCATCGCGCCGTTGCCGACGGCCGGAGCGGACGCGATCAGCACGAGCCTCCGCCGGACCCCGCCCAGCACGCCTTCGACCACGGCCGCCCGTCCGGGTTCGGCGAGCGCGTCCAGATGCTGGAGTTCGGCGCTGGTGACCATGCCGGTGACGGTCTCGTCGCCACTGGACTTGAGGGGGCTGCGCGGGCAGTCGCCGGTCTGCATCACGGCCGCCCGCAGCGGCAGCACCGCGCCCACCTCGCGAGCGAACCGGTGCAGCAGCTCCGGGCGGGATGCGCTCAGGATGCGATCGACGACGTCGAGCACCTGCAGGGGGTCGGACCACGACTCAGCCATAGCCACCAGGGTAGGCCGGTCGGTGCACCGGGGTACTGCTCGTCCGGCTAGTGAACACTGCTCGTCCGAGTGGTTCGGGGTGGCCGGGAACGGGCTTGACTGTAGACAGGCGTTCACCACAGACCGTCGCCGAGCCAAGGAGAAGAAGCAACATGCGAGCCATCACCTACACCGAGTACGGCGACGCGGACGTCCTGCACCTGGAAGAGATCGCCAAGCCGGAGCCCGGCGAGGGCCAGGTCCGGATCACGGTCAGGACGGTCGGCGTCAACCCGATCGATTGGAAGGTCCGCAGCGGCGGGATGGCACAGGGCGCGCCGCTCGAAGGCACCCAGATCCCCGGCACCGAGGCGGCCGGAGTGGTCGACGCGGTCGGCGGCGGGGTCTCGTTCGCCGTCGGCGACGAGGTGTTCGGCTGGACCACCGACGGCGCCTACGCCGAGTACGTCCTGGCCTCGGCAGCCTCGATCGCCCGCAAGCCGGAAACGGTGTCCTGGCGGGTCGCGGCGGCGCTGCCGGTCGCCGGGGAGACCGCGCTGCGCGCGCTGAAGGTGCTGAACGTCAGCGAAGGTGACGTGCTGCTGATCCACGGCGCGAGCGGCGCCGTCGGCCGGGTCGCCACGCAGCTCGCGCTCGCGTCCGGTGCGACGGTCGTCGGCGTCGGTGGCCAGGGCGCCCAGGACGACCTGACATCGCTGGGCGCCATCCCGGTGCTCTACGGCGACGGCTGGGCCGGGCGTGTCCGCGAAGCCGCGCCGAAGCCGGTGGAGAAGGTGTTCGACGCGGCGGGATACGGCGTTCTGGAGGACTCCGTGGAGCTCGTCGGCGGCAAGGACAAGGTCGTCACCATCGCCGACCCGGCGGCGTTCGGGCTGGGCATCACGTTCTCCGCGGGCAGCGCGGACGAGCAGCTGGCCGGGGTGCTCGACGAGATCGCCGAGCGGGTGACCTCGGGCAAGCTGGCGGTCGTCCTCGGCAAGGACTACCCGCTCGCCGAGGCGGCCGACGCGCAGCGCGAAAGCGCGACGGGGCACAGCGGCGGCAAGCTCACGCTGTCCGTGAGCTGACCAGTTCGGCCCCGCTCACCGTGGAACTCGCCCACCTGAATGTGGGACTCGCCGCGTGCCGTACGGCACGCGGCGAGTCCCACGCTCGGGAGCGCGAGTTCCACAGTCGCGACAGGGACCTGGGCTCCGGCTAGCTTGAGATCGGGGCCGGGGCCGGGCGGGTGACGCGACGGCGGCGGCGCTGCTGGGCGGGGATCTTGACCGTGCCGAGCGCCGAATGGACCGCGGACTCGGCCAGCGCGGCGAGTTCGCGGCGATTCTCCGCACGGCCGGGGGCGATCTCCGGGCAGACGTGGATCTCCAGCACCAGCCCGCGAAGCGCGGCGACCCGGCGCAGTGACGCGATGAGCGACTCCGGCCCGATGAACGCCGGTTGGCTGGTCTCCCTGCCGTCGGAAAGCCGGTAGCGCAACGCCAGCGGCCGCACCGGGACACCGCCGTCGATCGCGGCCTGGAACGTCGCCGTGGTGAACCGGCCGGACGCCAGCCCGCACCAGGTGGTGCCCTCCGGCGTCACGCTGACGAGTGAACCGGACCGCAGCGCGTCGGCCAGTTCGGCCATGGTCGCGGGCAGCGTCTTGAGCCGCTCCCGGTCGAGGAAGATGCTGCCGCCGCGGGAAACAAGGCCGCCGAGCACGGGCCAGCCCGCGATCTCCTTCTTCGCGAGCGCCCGCATCGGCCGGATCGCGTTGAGCGCGACGATGTCCAGCCACGAGATGTGGTTGTTCACCACCAGCGCACCCCGGCCGGGCGGCGTGGACCGGAAGTCCTTGCCGCCTCGCACCTCCAGCCGGACGCCGAACGCGCGCAGCATGGCCGAGAAGATGAGCCGGACCCAGCCTTCCCGCGCGCGGCCGCGCAGGACGAGCATCAGCGGTGCGGTGAACATCGCCCCGGCGAGCACCCCGATCGCCGCGCCGAAGCGCAGCACCCGGCGCGGGAACGACACCGTCGGCGCACCCGGCGTCAGGCAGCCGTCGCCGCACGGCGACGTCGGCATCCAGGCGTGGGTCATCACGACGCCCCGAGGAAGAACCTCAGGTACCGCTCGTCGATCTTCTGCAGGTCCAGCAGCACCAGGAAGTCGGCGACGCCGAAGTCCGGATCGTGCGCGGGCGGACCACAGACCTGGGCGTTGAGCCGCACGTAGCCCTTGATCAGCGGCGGCAGCACCGACCGCGACGGGCGCTCGACACCTTCGGCCGACCACGGGTGCAACGGGGTCACGCGGGTGGCCTCGTCCGAGTAGTGCTTGTCGCGCAACACATCCCACACACCGGCGGCGAAGCTGCCGCCGTCGGACAGCGGCACCGAAGCGCAGCCGGCGAGGTAGCGGTGGCCGGACAGCAGCATGTACCGGGCGATCCCGGCCCAGACCAGGCTGACGACGGCGCCGCTGCGGTGGTCAGCGTGCACGCACGAGCGGCCGGTCTCGACCAGCGAGGATCGCAGGCCGGCGAGGTTGGTGAGGTCGAATTCGCTGTCGGAGTAGAGCGAGCCCGCCTGGGCGGCGCGCTCGGGCGGGAGCATCCGGTAGGTGCCGACGATGTCGCCGGTGTTGTCGTCGCGCACGACGAGGTGGTCGCAGAACTCGTCGAATCTGTCGACGTCGAGGCCGGGCACGAGAGAGGTGAGTTTCGCACCCATCTCCTCGGCGAACACCTGGTGACGAAGCCGCTGCGCGGCGAGGACTTCGTCGTTTCCGTTGGCTACGAGCAGCGAGTACCGCGGGGCATCGGCCGGAAGCTCGGCACCCGCCTGGTCGGTGCTGACGAGGAGCTGTGACGACGTCATGCCCCAGGTTTACCCGCGGGTTGGAAACCGCGGAGAGTGTGATCCGGTGACCGCTTGGTGCACTTTCAGTAAATTGCGGGTTCTCAGGCTTCTCTCAGGCTCGCTCCGCCGCCCCAGGTCAGGGCTGGTTCGGAAAGAAACCCACCAGCGCCAGCAACTCCGGCCCTACTCGTGCGTTAACAGTCTGGGTGACACAGGTCACCATCGGTTCACAGAGAGGTGAACAGGATGGGTGTACGTACTTTCGGGCGGACGGCGGTGGCCCTGCTGGCGGCAGCCGGAGCGCTGGTGCTGGGCAGTGGCACGGCGGGCGCGGCGGTGAGGGAACCGACGGGACCTGTGCAGCCGAACATCATCTCGGCGGCGCTCTACTCGCTGGCCGCGCCGACGATCTCCCCGCCGGGAACGAACGACTGGAACTGCAAGCCGACCGCCAAGCACCCCAACCCGGTCCTGCTGTCCAACGGCACCACCGCCAACGCGTACGAGAACTGGGCGAACCTCTCGCAGTTGCTGGCGAACGACGGTTACTGCGTGTTCGCCGGCAACTTCGGCGGCTCCCCCGGCAGCTTCCTGCAGACCGTCGGCCCGATCGCGGGCACCGCCGGGCAGCTGGCGACGTTCGGCGACAAGGTTTTGAACGCGACCGGAGCAGCGAAGCTCGACGTCGTCGGCCACTCACAGGGCGGGATGAACATCCGCTACTGGATCAAGAACCTCGGTGGCGACCGGAAAATCGGCAAGCTGATCGGCCTGTCCCCGTCGAACTACGGCACAAACCTGTTCGGCCTGCTCACCGCGGTACAGGCCATCCCGGGAGTCCCCGCGGTCCTGGGCGCGATCTGCGCGTCCTGCAACGAGCAGACGACGGGCTCACCGTTCCTCACCGCCCTGAACACCGGCGGCGGTACGGCCTCAAGCGTCGATTACACGGTCATCCAGACGAAGTACGACGAGGTGGTCACCCCGTACACGAACGCCTACCTGAAACCGGCCTCGAACGTAAAGAACATCCTGCTCCAAGACCTCTGCTCCCTGGACTTCACCGACCACCTTGGCATCCCCTACGACCCCATAGCCGAGCGTGTGGTGATGAACGCCCTGGACCCGGCCCACGCCAAAACGCCGATCTGCCGCTACGTCCCGCCCGTCTTCAGCTAAGTCCCTGAAGGCCACCTTCACGGCGTATTACGCTGTGAAGGTGGCCTTCAGGGTCAGTCAAATCAGCCCTTGCGCTTGGCGACTGCCTCGGTCAGCTGGGGGGCGACGTTGAAGAGGTCGCCCACCACGCCGAAATCGGCGATCTCGAAGATCGGCGCCTCGGCGTCCTTGTTCACGGCGATGATCGTCTTGGACGTCTGCATCCCGGCCCGGTGCTGAATGGCACCGGAGATCCCGAGCGCGATGTACAGCTGCGGCGAAACCGTCTTGCCGGTCTGCCCGACCTGGAACTGCGCCGGGTAGTACCCCGAGTCCACCGCCGCACGCGAAGCGCCGACAGCGGCACCCAGCGAGTCAGCGAGCTTCTAGACGACGTCGAACTTCTCCGCGGCACCGACCCCACGGCCACCGGAGACGACGATCGACGCCTCGGTCAGCTCAGGACGGTCGCCACCGACGAGCGGCTCCACGCCGGTCACCCTGGCGGACTTGGCCGGATCCCCGGCGGGAACCTCGACGGTCTCCTCGGCCGCCGCACCCTCGGAGGCCTCGGCCTCGACCGCGCCGGGACGCACCGAGATGACCGGGATGCCGTGGGTGGACTTGGACTTCACCGAGAACGCGCCACCGAAGATGGACTGGTCGACGCTGCCGTCGGCGTTGACGCCCACGGCGTCGGTGAGCAGGCCGGAGCCGAGCCGGACGGCGAGCCGCGCGGCGACCTCCTTGCCCTCGGCGCTGGCCGCGACGAGCACGGCCGCCGGGGAAGCGGAACCGGCCAGCGCCGCGAGGACGTCGACCTTCGGGGTGACCAGGAAGCCGGTGGCGGCGTCGCCCTCGGCGACGTACACCTTCGCGGCGCCGTGCGACGCGAGCGACTCCTTGGCCTTGGCCGCGGTGCCGGTCGGGCCGACGACGACAGCCGACGGCTCACCCAGCGCGCGGGCCGCGGTCAGCAGCTCGAGCGTGACCTTCTTGACCTCACCGTCGACATGGTCGACGAGGACGAGTACTTCAGCCATTTTTTCGTTCCTCCTCGAAACTTGTCTCAGATGAGTTTCTGGCCGACGAGGTACTCGGCGACCTTCGTGCCGCCGTCGCCCTCGTCCTCGACGCGCTCACCGGCGGTGCGCGGCGGCTTCGGGTTGGCCTCCAGCACGGACGACCAGGCGTTGTCGAGGCCGACCTCGCCCGCGTCGACGCCGAGATCGGCGATGGTGAAGGTCTCCACCGGCTTCTTCTTCGCGGCCATGATGCCCTTGAAGGACGGGTAGCGCGGCTCGTTGATCTTCTCGCCGACACTCACCAGCGCGGGCAGGTTCGCCTCGAGGTGCGTGATGCCGTCCTCGGTCTCCCGGTCGGCCTTCACGGTCGTTCCCTCGACGGTGAGCACGCGGACGTGCGTCAGCTGCGGCAGGCCCAGCAGCTCGGCGATCATCGCCGGCACCGCGCCACCGCGGCCGTCGGAGGCCTCGTTACCGGTGATGACCAGGTCGTAGCCTTCGACCTTGCCGATCGCGGCGGCCAGCACCTTGGCGGTGGCGATCGCGTCGGAGCCGTGCAGGGCCGGGTCGGAGACGTGGATGGCCTTGTCGGCACCCATGGAAAGCGCCTTGCGGATCGCGTCGGTCGCGCGGTCGGGGCCCACCGAAACGACGGTGACCGTGCCTTCGCCGGCTTCCTTGATCTTCAGGGCTTCTTCGACGGCCTTCTCGTTGATCTCATCGAGGACGGCGTCGGCGGATTCGCGGTCAAGGGTGTGGTCGCCACCCGAGAGCTTGCGCTCGGAGTAGGTGTCAGGCACCTGCTTGACCAGGACAACGATATTCGTCATGGGTCTTCTTCGACCTCCCGGTAGTGGCCCGTGCGAGCCACGGGTCAACGCTCTACTGGCCGGTAGATTAGGGCCATTCCGGTGACCTGGCCCGGCGAGGTGACGTCATTCACCTGGATGCCCAATCTATCAGGACGATCGTCCCAGTTCTTTCGGTAGCGAGGTATCGACCGTGAATCGCCGGTCAGGGTGGTCGCTAGCCCGATCGGACCAATGTCGGACTACTCCTAGTAGGTGGTTACCGGTTAACCTCCCCCACCATGTCCGCCCACATGTCCGCCCCTATGTCCCCACACATAGCCGTCATCACCGACTCGACCGCCTGCCTGCCCGAGCAGCTGGCCGCCCAGTGGGGCATCTCGGTCGTGCAGGTCCAGCTGCACGTCGGGGACCAGACGGACGACGAGCACCGCTTCGACCGCGCCCGGCTGATCGAGTTGATGAGGGCCGGGACACCGGTCACCACCTCCCCGCCCGACTCCGGCGCGTTCTTCTGGGCCTACCAGGAGGCCGCCAGCTCCGGCGCGTCCGCGATCGTCAGCGTCCACATCTCCGGGCGCATGTCCGAAACCGTGCAACGGGCCCGCGAAGCCGCCCAGCAGGTGCGCATCCCGGTGCACGTGCTCGACAGCGGGACCACCGGGATGAGCCTCGGGTTCGCGGCGATATCGGCCGCCCGCGTCGCCGCCGCGGGCGGGCAACTCGGGCGGGTCATCGACGCCGCCGAGCGCCGCTTTCGCACCAGCACCGAGCTGATCTACGTCGACAGCCTCGAATGGCTGCGGCGCGGCGGCCGGATCGGAGCCGCCCAGGCGATGCTGGGCACCGCGTTGTCGATCAAGCCACTGCTGACTGTGCGTGACGGCGAAGTGGCGCCCGTCGCCAGGGTGGCGGGCACGAAACGCGCGCTCGCCAAGCTCGTGGAACTCGCGGTGACGACCGCGGGCGAGGGCAAGGTCGACGTCGCCGTCACCCGGTTCGGCGCCGAGGACCGCGAGGTGGAGATCGGGGCGGCGCTGAAACGGCGGCTCCCGCACCTTGCCGACAGCATGATGGTCGAGGCCAGCACGATCATCGGCGCGCACGTCGGCCCCGGCGCGGTCGGCATCACGCTCTCGCCCGCCGCGTGATCATCACCACGCGGAGTCATCCGAAAGGCTCTGGAGCAAGTTATTAAGTAAGGCTAACCTACCTCGGTGATCGTTTCCGGCCAGCCGAGGACCAAGGCCGCCCCTACGTCGGCGCCGTTGAAGGGCCGGTTCCGGCGTTGGCTACGCCGCAAGCCCGTCCGCCGCGGCCTGGTGCTCATCCATCGGTGGACCTCGCTGGTGCTGGGCCTGCTCCTGGTGATCGAGACGACCTCCGGCGCGCTCCTGCTCTACCGCGGCGAGTACTTCCACGCCACGAACGACGACTTCTACCAGTACACAGGCAGCGCGAACCCGGTCACGCCGCAGCAGGCGCTCGGCATCGTCACGAAGGCGCACCCCGAGTTCGCGGCGGCCTGGGTGAGCGCCGACAACGGCGTGCTCGCCGTCGGCGACGCGGACTACGCCAAGGTCTACGCGGTCGACCCCGGCACCGGCCACGTCAACGGCATGGCCGACCTCGACGGCGGCACGATGGGCCTGCTGACGAACCTCCACGACTGCGGCCTGACCTGCAAAAGCTATCCCGGCTACGTCTCGTGGCTGGCCGAGCCGGTGCCCGCGCTGGGCATGACGTGGCTCGACGGCGTCACCTGGGGCGCGCTGGTGCTGGCACTGCTCGGGCTGGTGATGATCCTGCTGGCGATCACCGGAGTGATCACCTGGTGGCCCGGCTTCCGCAGGCTGTCGCACGGGTTCCGGGTGCGCACCGGCAAGGGCCGCTTCGCCCGCGACTACGACCTGCACAACCTGCTCGGCATCGTCGGGGTGCCGATGATCTTCCTGTGGGGCGTCACCGGCGCGGCCTTCGAACTGCCCGTGGTCGAGAACGCCTGGCTGGCCGTCACCGGGGGCCACGCGGCGGACCCGCAGAGGTACAAGTTCACCGCGAACCCGCCCGCGCCCGGCGCCGGGGAAGTCGGCCTCGACGCGGCGGAAGCCGTTGCGCTGCGGCAGGTCCCCGGCGAGGTGCGGTACGCGGTGGCGGCCACCCCGGCCACCGGCTACTACAGCGTGTCCGTCGCGCGCGAGGGCTACGCGCCGTACGACCACCGGGCGTTCTTCGGCGGCGACGTAACCGTCTATGTGGACAGCCACGACCCGGCCCACACCTCGATCGTCGGCGACGGAAAGGGCGAGCCCGCCGCGAACACCCTCTACGACAAGGTCTTCGAGCCCGCGCACTTCGGCTGGATGGTCAACGGCTGGTGGCGCGTGCTCTGGTTCCTGTTCGGCCTGACCCCGCTCGCGCTGATGGTCACCGGCGTCTCGACCTGGCTGTACCGGAGTTCGTCGAAGCGCCGCCGCCGCCGGGCGCGCGCCGCCACGTGAGCGACGCGCTCGCGTTCGGCACCACGCTGGCCTGCCTGGTCACCGGACTCACCCTGGCCGTGCGCGTGGTGACCCGGCGCTATCGGTTCCGCGGCTTCGCCCCAGCCTTCCTGACGATCGAGCTGGCGTTGCTGGCACAGGCCGTCCTGGACGTCGTGGCGCTGCTGGACGGCCACCGGCCCGCCGAACCGGTGACCCATCTGGCCTATCTGCTGACCTCGCTGGGCGTCCTGCCCGTGGCGCTGGCGCTGACCGGCCGTGACGAGGACCGCTGGACGGCCGGGGTGCTGGCCGTCACGTTGTTCGCGCTCGCCGTGATCGTGGTGCGGCTGACCACCACCGGGCGCGGCGCGGTGTGATTTTCCCGTCCCCGTGCCACCACGGCGGCCGGGCCGGTGCCGGTCGGGCTAATGTCGCGAAGGTGACCACCCCAGCCACCCGGGCCGAAGCGCTGCACCTCACCGGCGAGCGCACCGTTCCCGGCATCGCCGAGGAGAACTACTGGTTCAGGCGCCACGAGGCCGCCTACGGCGCGCTGCTGCCGTACTGCGCGGGAGCGAAGGTACTGGAGGCGGGCTGCGGCGAGGGCTACGGCGCCGGGCTGATCGCGACGCTGGCAGCGCGGGTGCTGGCGCTGGACTACGACGTGCCGACCACCGAACACGTCGCCCGCCGCTATCCCGATGTCGCCGTCGCCAGGGCGAACCTCGCGTACCTTCCGCTGCGCGGCGCCTCCGTCGACGTGGTGGCGAACTTCCAGGTGATCGAACACCTGTGGGACCAGGCCGGGTTTCTCGCCGAATGCCACCGGGTGCTCCGGCCAGGTGGGCGGCTGCTCGTCACCACGCCGAACAGGCTGACCTTCACCCCGGACAGCGAAACGCCGCTGAACCCCTACCACACCAGGGAACTCTCACCGTCCGAAATGGACACCATGCTGCGCGAAGCGGGCTTCCTGGTCGAAACCCTGCACGGCCTGCACCACGGGGCGAGCCTGCGGACGCTGGACGAAAGCCACGGAGGCTCGATCATCGACGCCCAGCTCGACGTGGTGATGGGCGAGCTGCCCGGCCAGGCCGTCTGGCCGCCCGAGCTGCTCGCGGACGTCGAAGCGATCCGCGCGCGGGACTTCACGATCCACGGCGAGGACCTCGACGCGAGCCTCGACCTCGTCGCCGTGGCAGTGCGCGCGTGAGCGACTCGGAGGGCACGTTCTGCCTGGTGCTGCACAGCCATCTGCCGTGGCTGCCCCATCACGGTTCCTGGCCGGTCGGCGAGGAATGGCTGTATCAGGCGTGGGCGCATTCGTACCTGCCGCTGGCGGACATGCTGCACCGGTTCGCCGACGAGGGGCGCGAAGACGTCCTGACCTTGGGCATGACCCCGATCCTGGCCGCGCAGCTCGACGATCCCTACAGCATCAAGGCTTTTCACGACTGGCTCGGCCACTGGCAGCTGCGAGCGCGGCACGCGTCCACGCTCTGGCGCGACGAGCCGCTGCTACGAGACCTGGCGGCGAGCGAGCACCTGGCCGCGGTCAGGGCGTCGGAGGAGCTGGAAACCCGCTGGCGGCACGGGTTTTCGCCGGTCCTGCGGTCCTGGGTGGACACCGGCACGATCGAGCTGCTCGGCGGCCCGCTGGCGCATCCGTTCCAGCCGCTGCTCGAACCGCAGGTCCGCGACTTCATGCTGCGCGGCGGCCTCGACGACACCGCGCTGCGGACAGGACACCGGCCCGAGGGCATCTGGGCGCCGGAATGCGGCTACGAACCGGGGATGGAGCACGGTTACGCCTCCGCCGGGGTCCGCCGGTTCCTGGTCGACGGCCCGGCACTGCGGGGTGACACCTCGGCGGCGCGCACGGTCGGCGAGTCCGACGTCGTCTGCTTCGGCCGCGACCTGGAGGTCACGTACCGCGTGTGGTCGCCCAAGGCCGGCTATCCCGGCCACGCCGCGTACCGGGACTTCCACACCTGGGCGCACGAAGTGGGCCTCAAACCCTCACGGGTGACCGGCAAGCAGGTCGAGCCGCAGGACAAGGCGCCCTACGACCCGGCGCTGGCCGCGGACACGCTTCGCTTGCACGTCAAGGACTTCGTGGACACCGTGGTCGGCCGCCTGCGTGAGCTGAAGCGGCAGAACGGGCGCGAGTCACTGGTCGTCGCGGCGTACGACACCGAGCTGTTCGGCCACTGGTGGCACGAGGGCCCGGCTTGGCTGGAGGGTGTGCTGCGCGCGCTGCCCGAAGCGGGGGTGCGGGTGACCACGCTCAAGGGCGCGCTCGACGCGGGCCATCTCGGCGGCCCGATCGACCTGCCCGCGTCGTCCTGGGGCTCCGGCAAGGACTGGCGGGTGTGGGACGGCGCGCAGGTGGCGGACATGGTGGAGGCCAACACGGCCCTGCAGCAGCGCCTGCTCGACCTCGCTCGCGAAGGCGAAGGAACCGGCCGTGACGCCGTGCGCGACCAGGCCGTGGCCGAGGCGATGCTGGCGCTTTCGAGCGACTGGGCGTTCATGGTCACCAAGGACTCCGCCGCGGACTACGCCCGCCGCCGCGCCCGCGTGCACACCGAGCGGTTCGACGCGCTCGCCGTCCTGCTGCGCGAAGGCGCCCACGAACGTGCCAGGAAGCTCGCCGCCGAGTTCCGGGCCGAGGACAACCCGTTCGGGCAGCTGGACGCCCGCGCGCTCATCAAGTGAAGGGATCGACCGTGACCATCCAGGACATTCCACTGAGGACACTCGCCGGGGAAGACACGACCCTCGGCTCGCTGGGCGGCAAGGCGCTGCTCGTGGTCAACGTCGCCTCCAAATGCGGGCTGACCCCGCAGTACACCGGCCTCGAGAGGCTGCAGGAACGCTACGCGGACAAGGGTTTCTCCGTGGTCGGCTTCCCCTGCAACCAGTTCGGCGGGCAGGAGCCGGGCACGGCCGAGGAGATCGAGACGTTCTGCTCGACGACCTACGGCGTTTCGTTCCCGCTGTTCGAGAAGATCGACGTCAACGGCGAGGAGCGGCACCCGCTCTACACCGAGCTGACCGCGACCGCCGACGCCGAGGGCGCCGCGGGCGACATCCAGTGGAACTTCGAAAAGTTCCTCGTCAGCCCGGCGGGTGAGGTCATCGGCCGGTTCCGGCCGATGACCTCACCCGAGGACGAGACGATCGTCAAGGCGATCGAAGCGGCGCTCCCGGCCTGAGGTCCTCCAGCGACAGCGGCGGGCGGCCGGTGAGCTCCTGCACACCGGCCCCCGGCCCGCCAAGCTGCCCGCCCCTGATCGCCTGCCCGGTGCCGGTGAACAGCTCGAAGTAGGCGGCGTTGGCCGGATCCGCGGCGAAAGCGGCCCGGTACCTGTCGTACCCGGCGTCGTCGACCTGCTCGCAGGCGATCGGGCGCCCGGCGAGGTCCTCGAGGAACGCGCTGTACCGCCGCGCGTCGACGAGCTCGGGGCCGGTGATGTCGTAGGTCTTCCCCGCGTGGCCGTCGGTGGTCAGCGCCACGGCGGCCGCCTCCGCGCAGTCGGTCCGCGCGACGAACGGGTGGCCACCATCCCCGCAGTTGGTCGTCCACCGGCCGTCGCGCACATATTTCTCCGCGATCCGCACGCGCAGCTCCGCGTAGAGGGAATTGCGGAGAATCGTCCATTCGACGCCGCTTTCACGCAGGTCCGGCTCGCTGCGCACATGGGTCCGCGCGGCGGGAAAAGGATTGTCCTCGACGGGATTGGGCACCGAAGTGTAGACAATCTGCCGTATCCCGGATCTCGCCGCGGCCTCGAAGGCCGCACGATGGGCCGCGACCCCGTCCCGTGCCCCGATAGTGCTGATGACCAGGGCGCGCTCACCACCTTGAAAGGCCGCGGGCAGGCTCTCCGGGTGCTCGAAATCGCCGTAGCGGAGCTCGGCGCCGAACTCCGCCAGCGATTCCGGAGTACGGGAAACCAAAATCAGGTCCGATGCCGGGACGCGCTCCAGCAAGGACGCGACGACAAGGCGCCCCAACTGGCCGGACGCGCCGGTGACGACAATACGCATTCTACCCCCATGGCCGTGTACAACTATCTTAGCAACCCGCTCATTAAGCGGGCGCTCGGTTTGTTTGCTAGGCCGAATGGCGGAATATAGTGTCACCAACGGTGACATGGCCACCACTTTGCGGAGTTGTCCCGAATCCTGGAGCACAGGCGCCGACCCGGTGCCAGTGATCGCAAGGAGAAGGGATTCACCCGTGAGCAACTCCCGACGCACGGCATCCATTGCCGCGATTCCGGTGGCCATCGGCCTGTTCCTCGCCGGCCCGGCAGCCGGCGCCGCCATCGCGGCCCCGGCCACCACGCCGACGACGCAGACGGCCACCAGGGGCGACGGTCACTGGCCACACCACCATCACTGGCACCACGGCTGCTTCCTGCTGTGCCTGAACCTGGGTCTCGGGATCGGCGGTTACTGGTACGACGACTGACACCCGGCCGCGTGCGTAGTTCCTTTCTCCGGTAACACCGGTGCCCAGCCCGGGGGAAGGCGGCCGCCGTCCGCCTTCCCCCGCTCCTCAGGCCGGTTCAGCCTTCGTGCCTCGCAGGCATCGAGTCGGCGTCGGTCGCGAGCAACATCCGCAGAACGCCCTCGCGAAGGTCCCGGGTGGCCTGTGCCAGTCGTTCGTGCAGCACAAGCTTTCGATCGAGGGGTTCCAGCGTGGCAACGATCTCCCGCTGACTTTCCAGCGGCGGGACCGCAACAGGAGTGGCCGCAAATGCCCGCGCGTTCAAGCTGGGGATAGTCGTCCGGTTCGCCCGGGAAAGCACCCAACTGAGCACCTCCGGATGACGCAGGTAGAAGTCGAGGTAGCCACCCAGCAGCTCGGGACCGCTACGCAGGCGGAGACAGCCACTGCCCAGCAACCAACCGCTCTGGTCGGCACCGACCAGAGCATGCCTGCCGAGCGTGCCGGTGCGAACACAGACCACGTCAGCGGCCCGCAGGCGGTAGCGTTTCAAGGGGCCGGCCACCGCCATCGGCACATAACGCAGGTTTTCGTTCTTGATCCGGTAGTCGACGATGTTTCTGGGGGCGATCACGGCAACACCGTTGTCCTGGTCGCCGACCTGATCAGACTGGGCACCCCCCGGCCCTGCGATCACTTCACACAGATCTCCCAGTGGCACGCTCCGCCAGCCTTCGGGCAGGCCTCCGATCAGCGAATTCACCATCCGATCCTGCCCAACCGCTCCCGGACAAGCTCGTCGACCTCGCGCAACTGATCAGCGAGTTTCCCCAACCGTGCCTCAGCGGCCGCGATCTGATCTCGGGCCGTGTTCTCGGCGCCATGTGCCGCGACAATTCCCACATATGCCTGGGGGGTAAGGACGAAGTCGTTACGTTCGACCGCCTCGACCGCGGCCACGTGGCAGAAGCCCCGCTCGTCCACAGCCTCGCCAATGAGAAACCGGCGATGTACATCGAGGATCCGTTCGATGCCGGCAGCCGGAACGACCCGGCTGGCGCGGTCAACGGCTTCTGACTCGCCCCGCGCGTCGACGAAGAGGACGACACCCCGGTCTTGCACCGGTGGGCCCAGAAGCCACACACAGACCGCGATACCGGTGGCACTGAACAAGCCCGCAGGAAGCCCGACGATCGCGCGGACGACTCCAGCCCGGACCATCTGCTCCCGGATGCGCTTTGCTTGACCGCCGTGAAAAGCAGGTCCGTGGGGCATCAGAATGGCCGCGCGGCCGTTCTCCTCGAGCTTCCTCACTGCGTGCTGGAGCCAGGCAAAGTCACCGCTGCCGGTCGGCTGAGCCCCAAACGGCCACGACTGACCCGGCTGACCACCAGAGATCCCATGATGCATGCCGAACGGCGGGTTGGACACCACGACGTCGTAACGTGGCCCCCGATCGGTGCCGTCCGCCAGTGGATTTCCCCGGGTGATCGCGGCGACCTCCACGTTGTGCACGCTCAGGTTCATTCGCGCCAGAAGCCAGGAGTATTCAGACAGCGCGGTACCAGAGACGGACACTTCGACCGATCGATCGGGAGTTCGCTGCCGTTCGATCACGCCGGTTAGCAACGTTCCAGCACCACAGCAGGGATCGTGTACCCGTTCCCCCCGTTGGGGGTCCACGAGCCCAACCATCACGCGAACCACGGATTCCGGCGTCAAAAACTCGGAACCACGTAACGAGTCAAAGGAGGAGAACCGCTGGAGCAGAAAGTCGAACAACTCGTGTCCCGGCATCACCTCAGCGGCTTGATCGATCGTCCGCGTGAGCTCCAGAACCGGCGGCCCGGCCGCCCGGGAGGCAGCTGGCAGCGTAAGCATTCTTGCCAACTCCGGCAGGAAGTGACGATGTCTTTCCGCAATCGCGGGAAGACCGTCGAGTAAGGCGAAAGGGTCGTCTGCCGAGACCAGTTGGCGCATCAAGAGCCAACTGGCTTCGTCGGCACGCAGATATACCAAGGCCAGTGTCAGAGCCCGGACGGTAACGAGGTCGACTTGGCCTCGCAAGGCATCCATGGCACGCCTCAGCCGCTGTTCGAGCTGGACGGGCATCGTGGCCGCTTCCCGATCCGGCGCCAGACCCGGTTCGACTGTCACTCCGATCGAATTGCCACGAAACCGATGGCCGAAAGTCGTGCCGTGTACTTCGCCGTCGCGCAGCGAGTTGCGCGGGATCTTCCGCTCATCGAGCCAGCCTGCCACTTCGTCAGCGTCATATTCGGGTTCGCCTTCGACTGGCTCCACCGACCCAGGGAAATCCGGGTGACGGCGGAGCCAGTTGGTCACCGCCGCACGGTTCACCCCGGCAAGCTCGGCGATGTTCGTGAGAGACATCCGCTCGGTCATGCTTGTTCACCGCCCCTGCAGCGTGGCAGCGGTCGGCGGTCGAGGACCTCCGGAATGCGGTCGAGTTCCCGGACGAGCTTGACCACGTCAGCGGACACGTAACCCAGCAGGCGATAGATCTGCTCCCGGTACCACTCCAAGTCCAGATCCACGATCGGCTCGTAGTGCATGATCCGGTTGCGAAAGTGCAGCACCGGATAGACCTCCCTGTGCAGCGGCGCACGCGGGCCCGAGTAGTTCGGAAAAGCACGATGTAAGCCCGGGACCCACAACGTCCGGTCATAGGCACGACCGCGACTGAGCAGGGAAACCCAGAAGCCGAAAGTGAACTCGGTCATGAGGTCATCCGCGGTTCCACCCGGCTTACGCCGGTCGAGCTGCCCCTGCGCCCGACGCACCTTGTCGGCCCCGTTCGGGTCCAGTTGAGCCGTCGACCACCAGTCGGCACGCGCAAAACGGTGCCTCAACTGCCGATCCATGGCGTTTCGCCACGAAACCTCGATCCAGTGCAGGAGGTGATAGAACGCCGACGAAGCGTCGAGGTTCCACTGGTACAGCCGGATGGCGAGGTCGGTATCTCCTTCAGCGGCCTGGAGATACCGGGCGAAACGCGGTCCGGACAACGTTTCGGGCACCCACCTGGGCGGTACGCCGTTCATAGTTCCCCCTCGTGGATGGCAAGCGGCCAGCACGCCGAGATGAAATAGCCAAGGTTTTGTAGTAGTGTTGCTCAGGTACGCCCCGGGACCGCCTCTGCTGCGCATGCCTCCCGGGGCAATTTCATGCCCTCAGGCCGCCACCGTCGTGGTGCACCAGCTTCCGGTCCCTCAATGACTCCAAGCTAGCGCACCTACTAACCCAGCGCAAGCGAATGTCAGTTCGTAAAACTGTTTCATTGAGTGTGCCTGTTCCCCGTGCTACCCCACTTCAGGCCAGCATGCTCGAAAACCGCAGCTCAAGACACACGGTCGCCCAGGCGCGGCACGCACGCGAGAACAGTCTTGCGATTTGGCGCGTGACACGACTGCCGTAGGCGAAACAGTCGCGATGCACAGTGCTCCTCGGGCCTCGCCCGCGGCGATGACGGCGCGAGCATGGCTCGCGACAGTCCCGGCGTCCACCTTGACCACCCGCCGGTGTAGGTCAGCAGCCCGTTCACCTCGTTCTCGACGTCGGTCGTCTGGGTGTAGATCGCCCGGACAGGCCGCGTTCGCGCACCACCCGCTCCAGCTCTCGCTCACCTCGGCATACCGCTCGGTGAGCCGGGTGATGTCCGGTGTCATCTCGTAGGCGTTCGGCGGCCACGGCCAGCGGTGGCCGTCGAGCACGAGCCCGAGCCCGCCGTATTCGCCGTCGACCGTCACCCGCCGATCGCGGACGTCCGGGCGGCCGGGCCCGACGTAGGTGTGGTCGTCGTAGACGTCGCCCGCCCCCGAATCCGGCCGGGAGAAACGACAGTTGACCCCGCTGTCGGCGTTGACCGTCCGGGCCAGGTCGAGTTCCTTGACCAGCGCGGCGATCCGCGCGGTGTCGTACTCGCCCCAGCCCTCGTTGAACGGCACCCAGCCGATGATCGAAGGCACCGCGCGCAGCTGGTCGATCAGCTCCGTGAGCTCCGCCTCGAACCGCGCCCGCGCCTCGGGCACCGGGTCGGGCGCGGGCCCCGGCGGGCCGTCGAAGGAGATCGGCAGGGACGGCATGTCCTGCCACACCAGCAAACCCAGCTTGTCGGCCCAGTGGTACCAGCGCGCGGGCTCGACCTTGACGTGCTTGCGCACGAAGTTGAAGCCCAGCTCCCTGGTCTTCTCGAGGTCGAACCGCAGCGCCTCGTCGGTGGGCGCGGTGTGCAGCCCGTCCGGCCAGAAACCCTGGTCGAGTGGCCGTGCAGGAAGGTGATCCGGCCGTTGAGGGTGATCCGCGGCCGCCCGTGGACGTCGTCGGCGACGCCCACCGTGCGCAGGCCCGCGTAGCTGCCGATCTCGCCGACGACCCGGCCCTCGGCGTCGGACAACCTGGCGGCGAGGGCGTGGAGGTACGGATCCTCCGAGCTCCACAGCCTCGGCTGGGGCACGTCGAGGCGCAGTGGCCGTCCGGCGTCACCCTCGGCCCGCGCCACCTCTTGCCCCTCGGGCGTGGAAACGACGAGCTCGACCCGGGCCCCGCCGGAGGCCTTCGGCGTCACGGTCAGCCCGTCGAGATCCGGGGCGAGGTCGAGCTTTTCGATGTGTGCCAAGGAAACCGGCTCGAGCCAGACCGTCTGCCAGATCCCCGAGGAACCGGCTGGTTGCTCTGCTCGCCGACCGGGAACGTCTCGATATCGGTGCGGTCCTCGGCACGCACAGTCAGCTCCTGCGAACCGGACGGGCGCAGCGCGGCGGTGATGTCCGCGCTGAAGCTCGTGTACCCGCCTTCGTGCGTCGCGACCAGCTGGTTGTTGACCCAGACCTTCGCACTCTGGTCGACAGCGCCGAAGTGCAGCAGCACACACTCGCCGATCCAGTCGCCCGGCAGCTCGAAAACCCTGCGATACCCAAGGATCTCGTCGTTGCGCCCGATGCCGGACAACGCCGATTCCGGCGGGTACGGGACCGGGATCCGCTCGCCGTACCCCCGCGTCGGCGGCGGTGGTTCGAGGCGGTGCCAGCCAGGCTGCGTCATGGCTTCCATGGTGGCAAAGATCCTCAAATCCCGCGCAGCACGCTAGGGGGTGAGGGACTGGATGGCGCTGTCGATCTCCATGTCGATCAATCGCTGCGCCTCGATGGTGTGGTTGCTGAAGATTCCGGTGAGCTCGAGGCTGACGATCCCGTGCACCCGCGCCCAGAGCAGGATCGCCGCGCGGGCGGCACGGGGTGTGGTGCCGGGTCGTTCCTGCGCGGTGGCCCACAGTCGCAGCTGCCCGTCCAGCGCGCGGTCCCCGCTGGTCGAGTCGGCCGGGGCGAGCTGCTGAGCACCGGCCATCAAGTCGATCAGCAGTGCCATCGCCTCGTGCAAGGGGGTCCGCGTCGTGTCCTGTCCCGGTGGCGTGTCCCCGGACCAGGTGCCGAACAGCATCGTGTAGCGCCACCGGTGCCGCAGCGCCCAGTCGCGGTAGGCCGACACCAGCAGCCGGACCCGGGTGCGCGGGGGTCGCCTGGCGTTCCCGGTGGCCTCGCGCATCGTGGCCGTGAGTTGCGCGTAGCAGAGCGTTGTCAGGTGTGCCACCAGCGCGTCGCGCGACGGGAAGTAGCGGTAAACCGCCGGCGCGGACATCGCCATACTGCGTGCCAGTGCCGCGATCGACAGCGCGTGCACGCCGTCGGCGTCGATGATCGCGAACGAGGTGTCCTCGATCTCCTGAAGGGTCTGGGCTCGCATCCGCTCGCGTCGGCTGACAGGCCGCGAGTTGCTGGTCATCGTCGCATCGTAACGAACAGTGCGAGTAACGACAGGGACGTCGTCGCGCTACGGGCCATAACGGATCGATCGGGTAGTCACGGTCAATGGTGACGCGAGCCGCCCAGCATCGCCTCGATCTCACCGCGGCAGAGCAGCCTGCCCAGTTCCAGGCCGATCAGGCCGTGCAAACGGCACCACCAGACCAGCCCGAAGTGCGGTACAACGCCGGTGCGGACATCGCCATACTCCTGGCGATCGCGTTGAGCGACACCGACTCCGTGCCGCCGTCGCGCATCTGGGCCATGGCTGCGGCCTTGATCTCGGCCACGGTCCGGCGCCGATACCGCTCGCGCCGGGTCGGCTCCTCTTCGGACATCGCGAACACCCCTCTCGTGCTACTGGTTGACGCAGAATAACATGTCAGTGCATAGTTACGACCATTAACACAGCGACGATACGTCGCACTACGGTCGAGGAGTCGACATGCCTGACAAGAACACCCCCGCCAATGTCCTCAGGACCGTGACCGAAGTGGTGCTGCCGTCGAAGGTCGAGCCGTCGGGCCTGCGGCTGGTCCGGCGGGAGCTGGCGGCGCCCGCGTCCGGTCAGGCCCTGGTGCGTGTCGAGTCGACCGGCGTGTCCTCCGCCGAGAGCGCGATGCGCCGCGATCGCTACTACGGCCAGCCCCGGTTCCCGTTCGTGCCCGGCTACGACCTCGTCGGTGTCGTCGAGGCCGTCGGCGCCGGGGTGGACAGTGCGCTGGTCGGCAAGCGGGTCGCCGCGCTGACCAAGACCGGGGGCTGGGCCACGGCCGTCCTGCTGACCGCCGCCGACCTGGTGCCGGTGCCCGACGGGATCGGCGCCGACGAAGCGGAGACGCTGATCGTCAACGGGTTGACCGCCCATCAAATGCTGCGGCGCGCGAAGGTTCGAGCCGGGCAGACCGTGCTGGTGCTGGGCGCGAGTGGTGGCGTGGGCACGATCCTGGTCCAACTCGCCCTGCACGCGGGCGCCCGCGTGATCGCCACGGCGGGCCCGCGCCACCACGAAGCACTGCGCGCCTTGGGGGTCGAGCCGATCGACTACCGCGATCCCGAGCCGGCTTCGCGCGTACGCGCGCTGGCGCCCGGCGGTGTCGACGCCGTGTTCGACCACATCGGGGGCGCCAGCGTCGAGCAGTCGTACCGGCTGCTCAACCGCACCGGCACCCTGATCTCCTACAGCCTCGCGAGCAAGCTCGAGGACAGCACTCCCATGCTCGTCAGCTTTCTCCTGTTGATGGCGAAGCTGGCGTTCTGGAACTACCTGCCCACCCGCAGGCACGCGAGCTTCTTCAATGTGTGGGCGGGCGCGGGCAAGCCGGACTCGGCCAAGCGTGAGCGGTTCCGCGCGGTGCTGCGTACCGACCTCTCGCAGGTCTTCGAACTGCTGCGCGAGGGCGTACTCACCGCGAAGATCGCCGCCCGCTACCCCATGACCGAGGTCGCCGCGGCGCTGGAACTCGCCGAGTCGTCCGGCCGAACCGCCCTCGGCAAGATCATCCTGGTGCCCTGACCCGGCTCCTGAAAGCCCCCGGCACCCGAACGAGGACACATCATGGACACACAGAACGCCCCGATCATCGACGTCGCCGCCGCCTGGGCCTCGGCGTGGAGCGGCACCGACCCGCAAGCGCTGGCAACACTGTTCACCCCCGACGCCACCTACACCGACCTCGCCATTCAGGTTGTCTGCGAGGGGCAAGACGGGGTTGCCGAATGGAAGCAGCGAACCGACCAGCTGATCGCGGACGTGCGGGTCACGGTCAACGCGTCGTTCCGCAGCGGCGACCAGGTGGCCATCGAGACCACCTACGCCGGCCACATCCACGGCGCGCCGTCACCCTTCGCGGTACCCGCCACGACGATCCTGCGGCTGCGGCACGGCCTGATCGCCGCCGATCGGGACTATTACAGCCTCGCCACCGTGCTGGCCCAGTCCGGGCTGCCCGCCACCTGGGCCGCACCGGCCACGACCGACCTCAGCTGACCGCGAACACGAAGGAACCCATGCGTACTGTCGAAGCGGTCATTGAGATCTCCGCGAGCCCGCAGGCCGGGTGGTCGGTGCTCACCGACTTTTCGCGCTATCCGAAGTCATCGAGGCCACGCCGGGAGTCAGGCCGCCCTGGGCAGCCGTAATTCCCGGTGCCACCTGGCTGCCCCACGTGATCTTCACCGGTGTTCACGAGTTCGTGCTCACCGCGCTCCCTGACGGTGGGACAACGCTGACGCAGCGTGAGTTCTTCAGCGGGCTGGTGGCGCGGTTGACGAAGGAAGGGCACGTGGCGCTGACGCCGGGTTCGCGGCCTTCGACATGGCACTGAAGCGCCGGGTCGAACCGACTCACGAGTAACCTCTCTCCATGCGCGTGCTGATGTTGTCGTGGGAGTACCCGCCGGTGGTCATCGGCGGCCTGGCCAGGCACGTGCACGCGCTGGCCACGCACCTCGTCCGGCAGGGCCACGAGGTGGTCGTGCTGTGCCGCCACACCGCGGGCACCGACGCCGAAACCCACCCGCGCACCGATCGGGTGGTCGAGGGCGTGCGGATCATCCGGGTCGCCGAGGACCCGATGCACCTGGTCTTCGAGCGCGACCTGGTGGCCTGGACGCTGGCCATGGGCCACGCGATGATCCGCGCCGCGGGCGACCTGTTCCGCGGCTGGCGGCCCGACGTCGTCCATGCGCACGACTGGCTCGTCGCGCATCCGGCGATCGCGATCGCCGAGGCCGCGCGGGTGCCGCTGGTCGCCACGATCCACGCCACCGAGGCCGGGCGGCACTCCGGCTGGCTCTCGTTCCCGCTCAACCAGCAGGTGCACTCGGTCGAGTGGTGGCTGGCCAACCGCGCCGACGCGCTGATCACCTGTTCGAAGGCGATGCGCAAAGAGGTCTCGCACCTGTTCGAGGTCGAGGCCGCCGAGGTCACGGTGATCCACAACGGCATCGAGGAGCGCAGCTGGCAGGTCCCGGCCGACGAGGTCGCGCACGCTCGCGAGGTCTACAGCCCGACGGACGCGCCGCTACTGCTGTTCTTCGGCAGGCTGGAGTGGGAAAAGGGCGTCCAGGACCTGATCGCCGCGCTCCCCCGCATCCGCCGGAGCCATCCGGGCACGCGGCTGGTCGTCGCGGGCAAGGGACGTCATCTGGCGGAGTTACTCAAGCAGACGCGCAAGCTGCGGGTCCGGCGTGCGGTGGACTTCGTCGGGCACCTGTCCGACCGGGACCTGCGCGCGGTGCTGGCCGCCGCCGACGCCGTGGTCCTGCCGAGCCGGTACGAGCCGTTCGGCATCGTCGCGCTGGAGGCCGCGGCCGCGAAGGCGCCGCTGGTCGCGTCGACCGCGGGCGGGCTGGGCGAGGTCGTCGTCGACGGCGAGACCGGGCTGGCGTTCGCGCCGGGAGACATCGACGCGCTGGGCGACGCCGTCGAGGCCGTGCTGGCCGACGAGACCGCGGCCACGCGTCGCGCGCTGACCGCGAAATCCAGGCTGGCGGCGGACTTCGACTGGGGCCGGATCGCCGAGGCGACCGCAGCGGTCTACCGGCGGGCCCGCGTCGGCGAGCCGGTCGAGCTGGGCCGTCCGAAGATCGCCACCGGCAACGCCTTCGACCTCTGAGTGGAGCCCCGAAAGCGACTCGTCGACGAATCGCGGCACGTCAGCGCCTGAGAAACCACGATTCGCCGACGAGTCGCGGCAGGTGGAGAAGGTCAGAAATGGCAGGGCCGGAGGCAAGTGGGCGCGGCCGGGGCGGCCGAGGCCGCGGCGGGAACGGCGACACCGGCGGCGAGGGCGAGCACGGCGAAGGACGCGGCCAGGAGGGCTCTCAACTGGTTCTTCATGGCACTCCTCGGGAATTCGAAGCGGGAATTTCGAAGCGGGAACCCGCTTCGGCTGAGCATCCGCGCCGACCTTGCCGAAAACAATAGGGGTATCAGTAGGTAGGGGTACGTATTCGCACACCGTGACCGGTTCGCGTCAGAAAACCGGCAGCTCGACCCCGTGCTCGGACTCCGGGCGCGGGCCGTGGATGCGCCGGTCCGACTCCTCGATGCGGACGTCGTTGATGCTCGCCTCCCGCCGCCGCATCAGGCCCTCGGCACTGAATTCCCACAGCTCATTGCCATAACTGCGGAACCAGACGCCGTCGGCCGTGCGAGCTTCGTACTGGAAGCGCACGGCGATCCGGTTGAGCCGGAAACCCCAGAGTTCCTTGCGCAGCGCGTAATCGAGCTCACGCTCCCATTTAGCCGTGAGGAATTCGACAATCCGCGCACGCCCGGTGACATACTGGTCCCGATTCCGCCAGACCGAGTCCGGCGTGTAGGCGAGCGAGACCTTTTCGGGATCGCGGGTGTTCCAGGCGTCTTCGGCGGCCTGCACCTTCTTCTTGGCGGACTCCTCGTCGAACGGCGGGAAAGGCGGTCGTGGCGACATCGCGGGCTCCTGGGTTCAGGCGAGAACGTACGTTCTCACAGTGTCGCCTAGACTAGAGAACGCTCATTCTCCGCGCTAGAGGCAGGTGCCGTGAACCACACCGAAGCGACGACGAAGCTGCTCGACGCCGCCGAGACGCTGTTCTACGCCCACGGCGTCCACGCCGTCGGGATGGACGCGCTGCGTGCCGAGTCCGGCGTCTCGCTCAAACGGCTCTACCAGTGCTTCTCGTCCAAAGACGAGCTGGTCGAGGCCTACCTCCGACGTCGCGACGGCCGTTGGCGGGGCTCGCTGGAGGCCTACGTCGAGGCGCGCGGGAACGACCCGCTGGCCGTCTTCGACTGGCTGCACGGCTGGTTCAGCGAGCCGGACTTCCGGGGCTGCGCGTTCGTGAACTCCTTCGGCGAGTTCGGGGACCCGTCGCCGGGCGTCGCCGCCGCGATCCGGCTGCACTCCGGCGAGGTCCGGCGCTACCTGATCGGGTTGACCGATGAGGTGCTGGGCGACCGGTTGTTCACCCTCCTGGAGGGCGCGACCGTGATCGCCGCGATCACCGAGGACGCGTCCGTGGCGCTGTCCAGCCGCGAGACCGCCGCGATTCTCCTTACCCCACAACAACTGTGACACTGCGACACACAAGCTGCGACAGACAAAGCTGTGACATGCAAGCTGTGACATGCAAGAAAAGACCGGGTCCGGTGAGAGGGAGCCACTCTCACCAGACCCGGTCACACGCCGGGACGCCACCGATATCCCAATCAGACCCGGCGTGGGTTCCGGCCGCCCCGCGTCAGGTCGGGGCGGCCGGAGCATCGGTCACCGAGCGTCGGTGAGGTAGCGCGCGTACGCGCCGGTCGTGAGGAAGCTGGGCAGCTTCTCGCCCAGCGCGGTCTCGGTGAAGATCGCGCGAGCGTCGTCGAGGCGGTTGCCCTCGCCCAGCTCGGCACGCACGCTCGCCAGCTCCTCGTCGAGGAACTGGGTCGCGAGCTCGTGGGTCAGCGCGGTGCCGTCCTCGAGCTTCGTGCCGTTGCGGATCCACTGCCACACCTGGCAGCGCGCGATCTCCGCGGTCGCCGCGTCCTCCATCAGGTGGTGGATCGCGGCCGCGCCGGTGCCCCGCAGCCAAGCGTCGACGTAGCGCAGCGCGACGTTGATGTTCGCGCGGACACCCGTTTCGGTGACCTCGCCGCCCGCACTTGCGACGTCGAGCAGGTCCTCGGCCGTGACGACGACGTCCTCACGGAGCTTGCCGAGCTGGTTGGGCCAGCCGCCGAGCACGCCGTCGAAGACCTCGCGGCAGACCGGGACGAGGCCAGGGTGCGCGACCCAGGAGCCGTCGAAACCGGCGCCAGCCTCACGTTCCTTGTCCTGGCGGACCTTGTCGAACGCGAGCGCGTTGGCCTCGGGGTCCTTGCTCGGAATGAACGCGGCCATGCCGCCGATCGCGTGCGCGCCGCGGTGGTGGCAGGTGCGCACCAGCAGTTCGGTGTAGGAGCGCATGAACGGGACGGTCATGGTGACCTGCGCGCGGTCCGGCAGCACGAAATCCGCGCCGTGCGAGCCGAAGTTCTTGATGACGCTGAAGATGTAGTCCCAGCGGCCGGCGTTGAGGCCGGAGACGTGCTCGCGCAGCTCGTAGAGGATCTCGTCCATCTCGAACGCCGCGGTGATCGTCTCGATCAGGACGGTGGCGCGGATCGAGCCGCGCGGGATGCCGAGTTCCTGTTGTGCCAGCAGGAAGACGTCGTTCCAAAGCCGGGCCTCGGTGTGACTTTCCAGCTTGGGCAGGTAGAAGTACGGGCCGCTGCCGCGGGCGAGCAGCTGGCGGGCGTTGTGGAACAGGTACAGGCCGAAGTCGACCAGGCTCGCCGAAACCGGGCGGCCGTCGATGCGGATGTGCTTCTCCACCAGGTGCCAGCCGCGGGGCCGGGCGACGATGGTCGCGGGCTCGTCGCCGATGGTGTACCGCTTGCCCGCCTCGGTGGTGAAGTCGATGTTGCGGCGGATGGCGTCGAAGAGGTTGAGCTGGCCGTCGATGACGTTGTGCCAGGTCGGGGACGTCGCGTCCTCGAAGTCCGCCAGCCAGACCTTGGCGCCGGAGTTCAGCGCGTTGACCGTCATCTTGCGGTCGGTCGGGCCGGTGATCTCGACGCGGCGGTCCTCAAGACCAGGCGCTGGCGGGGCCACGGTCCAGCTCGGGTCCTCGCGGAGGTGGCGCGTCTCCGGGAGGAAGTCGAGCTGCTCCTCCCCTGCCTGGAGCTTCTCGTGGCGGAGACGGCGGGCGTCGAGGAGCTCGGCACGGCGTCCGGCGAACACGTTGTCGAGGCGCGCCACGAACTCCAGCGCGGCCGGGGTGAGGATCTCGGCGAACCGGTCGCCGGTGTGCCCGGCGACCTCGATGCGGTAGTTCAGCTTCTCGGCCATCTTGTGCCTCCGCGAGAGGGTCGTTTTTCGCAAGTCGTCGACGAGTTGTGGTGTCTTGGTCGCAAGAGACCACGACTCGTCGACGAGTTGCGGGCGGTGAAAGGGGGGTGCTTAGAACTGCGCTTCTTCGGTGGAGCCCTTGAGCGCGGTGGTGGAGCTCTCCGGGTTCAGGGCGGTGGCGACCTGGTCGAACCAGCCGGTGCCGACCTCACGCTGGTGCTTGGTGGCGGTGTAGCCGCGGGACTCGGCGGCGAACTCGCGCTCCTGCAGGTCGACGTACGCGGTCATGCCGTCCTTCGCGTAGCCCTGCGCCAGGTCGAACATCGAGTAGTTCAGCGCGTGGAAACCGGCCAGCGTGATGAACTGGAACTTGTAGCCCATGTGGCCGAGTTCGCGCTGGTACTTCGCGATGGTCGCGTCGTCCAGATGCTTCTTCCAGTTGAACGAGGGCGAGCAGTTGTACGCCAGCAGCTGGTCCGGGTTCTTCGCCTTGATCGCCTCGGCGAACTTGCGGGCCACCTCGAGGTCGGGCTCGGAGGTCTCCATCCACAGCAGGTCGGCGTAGTCGGAGTACGCCAGGCCACGCTCGATGCACGGCTCGATGCCGTTGCGCACGTGGTAGAAGCCCTCCGCGGTGCGCTCGCCGGTGACGAACTGCTTGTCACGGTCGTCGACGTCGCTGGTGATCAGCGTCGCGGCCTGCGCGTCGGTGCGGGCGATGACCACGGTCGGGACACCGGCGACGTCCGCGGCGAGACGGGCGGCGTTCAGCGTGCGCTCGTGCTGCTTGGTCGGGATGAGCACCTTGCCGCCGAGGTGGCCGCACTTCTTCTCGGACGCGAGCTGGTCCTCCCAGTGCACCCCCGCGGCACCGGCGTTGATCATGCCCTTCATCAGCTCGAACGCGTTGAGCGGACCGCCGAAGCCCGCCTCCGCGTCGGCGACGATCGGGGCGAACCAGTCGATGTCGGTGTTGCCCTCGGCCCAGGTGATCTGGTCGGCGCGGCTCAGCGCGTTGTTGATGCGGCGGACGACCGCGGGCACGGAGTTGGCCGGGTAGAGGCTCTGGTCAGGGTAGGTCTGGCCGGACAGGTTGGCGTCGGCCGCGACCTGCCAGCCGGACAGGTAGATCGCCTTCAGCCCGGCGCGCACCTGCTGCACGGCCTGGTTGCCGGTGAGCGCGCCCAGCGAGTGGATGTAGTCCTCGGTGTGGAGGAGGTTCCAGAGCTTCTCCGCGCCGCGGCGAGCCAGCGTGTTCTCCTCGACGACGCTGCCGCGCAGCTTGACCACGTCGGCCGCGGTGTAGGAGCGCTTGACGCCCGCCCAGCGGGGATCGGTCTCCCACTGCTTGGTCAGCTCCGCCGCTGCCTGCTCCAACCGCTTGGCCTGCTCAGTCATTGAATCTCCAACGTTGCGAACTTTGCGATTACTCGCCTGCTTGCCAAGACCCTGACATGACCAGGGAAAACAGATCCAGTGAGCCAATTTGCCAATTTCTGCGAAGCTTAAGTAGGATGTTGCAAAGGTTGCGAATCGATGATTGGCAACCGAGCGGCAAATCCACGGTCTTGATCGGTCACGTAATCGGTCAGGGCCGGAAACCTTCCCGACGGAGAGGCCAGCGTGGACAAAACTTTCGCCGGCGCGAAGCTGCGGCATCTGCGTGAAACGCGCTCGATGAGCCAGGCGGACCTGGCTCGTGTGCTCGAGATCTCACCCAGCTACCTCAACCAGATCGAGCACAATTCGCGTCCACTGACCGTTCCCGTGCTGCTTCGCATCACGCAGGCCTTCGGCGTCGACACGGAGTTCTTCGCCAACAACGACACCGCGCGCCTGGTCGCCGACGTCAAGGAAGCGCTACTCGACGAGGTCGTCGGCGTCGAGGTGTCGGCCAGCGAGCTCAACGAGCTGGCGACGAACCTGCCGACGATCGCCGCGGCACTGGTCAAACTGCACCGCAGCTACCGCAACTCGGTGGAGAACACAGCCGCGCTGACCATGGAGAACGGCACCGGGCTGCACGGCAGCGCGGCGGGCTCGCTCCCCCACGAAGAGGTGCGTGACTTCTTCTACGAGCGCGAGAACTACGTCGCCGAGCTGGACGAACGCGCGGAGCGGATGGCCATCGAAGCGCCGCTGCGACGCGGCGAAGTGCTCCACGCACTGCGCGAGCGGCTGATCCAGCGCTACGGCGTCGACGTGACCAGCGACGGCATCGACGAGGCCGCGGGAGAACAACACCGCTACGAACCGCAAGGTCGCGTGCTGCGGCTGGCGCCGAGCCTGCGGGTCGGGCAGCAAGCGTTCCGGATGGCTTCGCAGATCGCGCTGCTGGAGTACGACGATCTGATCACCGAGCTGGCCGACTCCTGGGCGTTCTCCGGCCCGGCCGCGCGTTCACTCGCCAGGGTGGGGCTGGCGAACTACTTCGCGGGTGCGCTGATCCTGCCGTACGGGCCGTTCCTCTCGACGGCGGAGAAGTTCCGGTACGACATCGAGCGGCTCTGCGACCACTTCGGCGTCGGTTTCGAGACCGTCTGCCACCGGCTTTCGACGTTGCAGCGGCCGAAGAACCGGGGCATCCCGTTCTCGTTCGTGCGGGTGGACCGGGCGGGGAACATGTCGAAGCGCCAGTCCGCGGCCGGGTTCCACTTCTCGCGGGTCGGCGGGGCGTGTCCACTGTGGAACATCTACGAGGCGTTCACCTCACCGGGCAAGATCCTCACCCAGATCGCGACCGTGCCGGACGGCAAGAGCTACTTCTGGATCGCGCGGACGGTGTCGCGCAACATCGGCGGCTACGGCAGCCCCGGCAAGACGTTCACCGTCGGACTCGGCTGCGAGCTGCGGCACGCGAAACGGCTGATCTACTCGACCGGCCTCGACCTCGACGACCGCGCCGCCGCCACCCCGATCGGCATGGGCTGCAAAGTCTGCGAACGTCCGGCCTGCTCGCAGCGCGCGTTCCCGACGATCGGCAAGCAGCTCACGGTCGACGAGAACACCAGCACGTTCGTGCCGTATCCGGCGGTCCCCAAGCTCGCTTGAGTCTAGGCTCAGTGACAACGGGAACCCTTGGGAGACAACATGATCCTGGTGACGGGAGCCACCGGCAACGTCGGTTCGGAGCTGATGAAAATCCTGGCCGACGCCGGGGAGCCGGTGCGCGGCATGATGCGCAAGCGGCGCCCGCTGCCCGGCGACGCCGAAGCCGTGGTCGGCGACCTCAACGACGCCACCAGCGTCCGCGCCGCCGCCGAAGGAGCGAAGGGCGCGTTCCTGCTCGGCGGCTACGACGACATGCCGGGCGTACTGGCCGCGCTGCGCGAAGCCGGTGTCGAGCACGTCGCGCTGCTGTCGTCGCGATGCGTCATCGGCGGGCAGGAGAGCAACGTCGTCACCGCGATGCACCTGACCGGCGAGGCGCAGGTCCGCGCGTCCGGCCTGGCCTGGACGTTCCTGCGGCCCAGCGGCTTCCTGTCCAATACGCTGCGGTGGATCCCGCAGCTCAAGGCGGGCGACGTCGTGCGCGAGCCGTTCGCCGACGTCCCGATCACGGGGATCGACCCGCGGGACATCGCGGCCGTCGCCGCCGCGGCGCTGACCACCCCTGGTCACGACGGGCAGGCGTACGCGATCACGGGACCGGAGCCGCTGCTGCCCGCCGACCGCCTCCGCACGCTGGGCAAGGTGCTCGGCCGCGACCTGACGCTCGAAGGGCTGTCGAACGACGAGGCCCGCGCGGAGATGAGCACCCGGATACCCGGGAAGTACGTCGACGCGTTCTTCCGCTTCTTCGTCGGCGGCGAGTTCGACGACTCCGCGGTGACCACCACCGTGAGGGAGGTCACCGGCCGCGAACCGCGCAGGTTCGGTCAGTGGGCGGAGGAGCACGCCGAAGCATTCACCGCCTGACACCTGACCGCTGGGACAGGCTGGGGCTCCCCGGTCGTGCACGGGAACGGGAAGTAGATTCAGCAGCCGTGCAAGGGACAGAAACCGTGAACGCCGAACTGGTCGAGCAGGCCGCGCACCGACTCGCCGGGGTGGTGACCAGGACGCCGCTGGAGCCCAGCGCCCGGCTCTCCGCGCGGGTGGACGCCCGCGTGTGGCTCAAACGCGAGGATCTGCAGACTGTCCGCTCCTACAAGATCCGCGGCGCGTACAACCTCATCGTCCAGCTCGACGAGCCGACGCGCGCCCGCGGCGTCGTCTGCGCCAGTGCGGGCAACCACGCCCAGGGCGTCGCGTACGCCTGCCGCCGCCTCGGCGCGGACGGCCGCGTGTACGTCCCCGGCACGACGCCGCGTCAGAAGCGTGAACGCATCGCTACCCTCGGCGGCCCGCACATCGAGGTCATCATCGTCGGCGAGACCTATGAAGACGCCTTCGCCGCCGCGAAGGACGACGCGGACCGCACCGGCTCGACACTCGTGCCCGCCTTCGACGACGTCCGCACCGTGGCCGGGCAGGGCACGGTCGCGCTGGAGGTCGTGGAGCAGCTCGGGTTCGTGCCGGACGTGCTGGTGGTGCCGGTCGGCGGCGGCGGGCTGCTCGCCGGGGTCGGGAGCTGGGTGCGCGAACGGCATCCGGAGATCCGCGTCGTCGGCGTCGAGCCCGCCGGGGCGAAGTGCATGGCCGCGGCGCTGGAAGCGGGCGAGCCGGTGCGCATCCCGTCGGTGGACTCCTTCGTGGACGGCGCGGCCGTGCGGCTGGCGGGGGCCGTCACGTATCCGCTGGTGCGCGACAGCGGCGCCGAGCTGACCTCGGTCGCCGAGGGCGCGGTGTGCACCGAGATGCTGGCGATGTACCAGTCCGACGGCGTCATCGCGGAGCCCGCGGGCGCGCTGGCCACGGCGGCGCTCGGCACGGTCGTGCAGGTCGAGCCGGGTTCGACGGTGGTCTGCATCGTGTCCGGCGGCAACAACGACGTCAGCCGCTACAGCGAGATCCTGGAACGTTCGCTGATGCACGAAGGCCTCAAGCACTACTTCCTCATCGGCTTCCCGCAGGAGCCGGGCGCGCTGCGGCGGTTCCTCGACGAGATCCTCGGCCCGGAGGACGACATAACCCGGTTCGAGTACGTGAAACGCAACAGCCGCGAGACCGGCCCGGCGCTGATCGGCATCGAGATCGCGCGCGCGGCCGACCTGCCGGGGTTGCTGTCACGCCTCGACGCGAGCCCGTTGCAGGTCGAGCGCGTCGAACCAGGGAGCCCCCTGTTCCACTTCGTCCTCTGAGAACACTTGCTGAACTGCCCCTGAAGGCCACCTTCACGGCGTCTAACGCCGTGAAGGTGGCCTTCAGGGGCAATCGGCGCCTCACGTGAAAGTGCGGGCCGCGCAGGTTGCGGGGCTCCTGGAGCCGAGCGGCGGCGGTCGTGGTCCACTGGTGGGATGGTGAGCAAGGTTGACGGAGTCCGCAGTCTCGACGCGTTGCGCGAGCTGATTCACGGTGGTGCGGAGCCGGAGTACCTGCTCTTCTACGGGCACACGCCGTCCAAGAGCGGCATCATCGCCTCGACCTGCCTGAGCCAGTGGTGGGAAGCCGAGTTCGAGGTGAACGGCGAGCGGTACCTCACCGCCGAGCACTTCATGATGGCCAGCAAGGCCGCCCTGTTCGGCGACGAGGAGAAGGCCGCGGAGATCCGGCAGGCGCCGGACCCCAAGACCGCGAAGATCCTCGGCCGCGAGGTCGCCGAGTTCGACGCGGCGAAGTGGGAGAGCCACCGCTTCGACATCGTCATCGACGGCAACCTGGCGAAGTTCGGCCAGCACGCACCGCTGCGCACGTACCTGCTCGGCACCGAGAACCGCGTGCTCGTGGAGGCGTCGAAGAAGGACCTCATCTGGGGCAGCGGCATCGCGCGCGACGAGAAGAACTCGACAAAGCCGGACTACTGGCGGGGCCAGAACCTGCTTGGCTTCGCGTTGATGGAAGTCCGGGAGCAGCTCCGCTCCTGAAGTGTCATGAAAGGGTCTTTGCGGACACTTTTTGCCCGGAAAGACCCTTTCATGACATCGGTGACGGGAAGCCGACGAACATCGTCTCGTGCAGCACCTCGACGTGGGTGCGGGTGATGCTCGCCGCGGCTTCGGTGTCACCGGCGGCCAGTGCGGCCACGAGCAGGGCGTGCTCGCGGTTCGACTCGCGCAGCAGGTCCATCGGGTACGGCAGGTAGTAGCGGTAGAGCTCACGCAGCACGACCTCGTACTGCCGCACCGCCGGCGCGGGGCCGCCAGCCGCGGCCACCGCCAGGTGGAACCGCGCGTCGAGTTCGTGGAACTCGGCCCACCCGCTCGCCGCGTCCATCCGGGTGACCAGTTCGCGCAGGTCGCCGAGGCTGGCGTCCGGCCGCCGCCGCGCGACCAGCTGGGTGAGCCCGGATTCCAGCACCAGCCGGTGGTCAATGAGCTCGCGGACCTCGGTCGCGGCTTCCCGGTACGCGCTGACCTCGCGGACGCGACCCGGCGGGACGTGCTCGGCGACCAGGGTGCCGCCGCCACGGCCGCGGCGGCGTTCGAGGACGCCGTCCTCGCACAACGAGACGAGCGCCCGCCGGACGGTGATGTCACCAACCCCCAGCGCACGGGCGATTTCCGCGTTCGCGGGCAGCCGTTCTCCGGGTCCCAGCAGGCCCAGCTCGATGGCGAGCGCGATGCGGGCGCGGACGGTGTCCAACGCGGACAGCCGCCGGACGCCCGTCAGCACGGGTGCGCTCAGGTCAGTGCCAGGCATACGGGTGACCCTAATGCACAAAACTGATCAAAATGAACACTCTTGTTTAAGGGCTCAAGATGAGCTATTTTTCCCGCCATGCCGCGCCCGCTGCCGATCGCTCTCGTGCAACTGCCCCCACGTCCCGCCGCCGATCCGCTGCGGGCGTTCGCCGACGAGGTCGAAACCGTGCTGGCCCGGCATCCGGACACCCGGCTCGCCGCCTTCCCCGAACTGCACCTCTGCGGGGTCACCGGTACGGGTGACGAACGCACCGAGCAGCTACGGGCCGCGGCCCAGCCGCTCGACGGCCCCCGCACCCGCGAGCTGGGCGAACTGGCCGGCGACCTGGGCGTCTGGCTTTCCCCCGGCAGTGTCTGCGAACTCGGAGACAAGGGCGAGCTGTTCAACACCGCGCTGGTCTTCTCGCCCCAGGGCGAGCTCGTGGCCAGCTACCGCAAGATCTTCCCGTGGCGGCCCCACGAGCCCTACGACCCCGGCGACCGGTTCGTCGTCGCGGACCTCGACGGTGTCGGCCGCGTCGGCTTCTCGATCTGTTACGACGCCTGGTTTCCCGAAGTCAGCAGGCATCTGGCCTGGCTGGGCGCGGAGCTGATCCTGAACCCGGTGCAGACCACGACGCGTGACCGCGCGCAGGAGCTCGTCCTGGCCAGGGCCAACGCCATCACGAACCAGGTCTTCGTGGCGAGCGTCAACACGGCCGGGCCGGTCGGGGTGGGCGAAAGCATCCTGGTCGACCCCGAGGGCGGCGTCCTCGCGCAGACGCCCGGCGCGCGGAATGACGTTCTGGCGCACACCATCGACCTGGACGAGGTCGCCCGTGTCCGGCGCGATGGCACCGCCGGGGTCAACCGGATGTGGGACCAGTTCACCGAGGCCGACGCACCACTGGACCTCCCGCTCTACCAGGGCCGGATCGAACCGGGCCGCTGGCGTCCGCGACAAGGAGATGACCGATGACCACCACTTCGGCCCCCACCAGCCTGGACCGCCACCTCGGCCTCCCCGGCGTGGTCATGTTCGGGCTCGCCTACATGGCCCCGCTGATCGTGCTCGGCACGTTCGGCATCGTCGCGGGCACCACCGGCGGCGCGGTGCCCTCGGCCTACCTCCTCGCGCTCGTCGCGATGCTGTTCACCGCGGCGAGCTACGGCAAGATGGCCGCGGTTCACCCGGTCGCGGGTTCGGCCTACACCTACGTGCGCAAGAGCGTCGACTCCCGGCTCGGGTTCCTCGTCGGCTGGGCGGTGCTGCTCGACTACTTCTTCCTGCCGATGGTGATCTGGCTGATCGGCGGCGCGTACCTCTCGGCCGAGTTCCCCTCGGTGCCGGGCTGGCTGTGGCTGATCACGTTCATCGTGCTGACGACGCTGCTCAACGTGCTCGGCATCAAGGTCGCGGCGAAGGCGAACTTCGTGCTGATGGCGTTCCAGATCCTGGTGATCGGCTTCTTCGTGGTGCTCTCGATCAAGCAGGTGCTCTCCGACTGCGGCGGGCTGGCGAGCACGGACCCGTTCTTCCACACCGGCACCTCGCTGAGCACGGTCTCCGGCGGCGCGGCGCTGGCGGCGTACTCGTTCCTGGGGTTCGACGCGGTGACGACGTTGACCGAGGAGACCATCGAGCCGCGCAAGACGATCCCGCGCGCGATTCTGCTGACCGCGCTGATCGGCGGTGCGGTGTTCATCGTGCTGGCGTACTTCACCCAGCTGGCGCACCCTGGCAGCACCTTCGACGACGAGTCTTCGGCGGCCTTCGAGATCGCGACGAAGATCGGCGGCAACCTGTTCGCGTCGTTCTTCCTCGCCGGGCTCGTGGTGGCGCAGTTCGCGTCGGGCATCGCCGCGCAGGCGAGCGCGTCACGCCTGATGTACGCGATGGGCCGCGACGGCGTGCTGCCCCGGCTCTTCGCCTACCTGCAGCCGCGGCTGAAGACGCCCGCGGTGGGCATCGTGCTGACCGGGCTGGTCGGCCTGATCGCGCTGGCGCTGGACGTGAGCACGTCGACGTCGTTCATCAACTTCGGCGCGTTCACGGCGTTCACGTTCGTCAACGTCAGCGTGATCGCGACCTGGCTGCGCGAGCGGCACACCACCCCGCGGCCCATCCTGACCTGGGTCGTCGCCCCGGCGATCGGCGCGCTCGTCGACCTCTGGCTACTGGTCAACCTCGACGGCATCGCCCTGATCTTCGGCCTGAGCTGGCTGGCACTGGGCGTGCTCTACCTGTGCGTCCTGACCCGCTTGTTCCGCAGGCCCCCGCCGGAAATGACCTTCGAAGACTAGGGCGCGCGCTGGAAATTGCTGCGCATGACCTAATCTCCTTGGCACTCGTTGCCGCCGCCGCTGTGCTCGACGCAGTGCGGCGGCGGCTTCGGCCACGGCGTGGTCGCCGGGTGACGGCTGAGCCCTTCGGCCACGCTCACCAGCATCACCAGCACAGCGAGCCCGAGGCGAGCGGCAACCCAAGCCCGAGCACAGCAGCCCAGGTCAGCAGCGTGCCCTGCAGCGCCAGCTGAGCGTCGGTCGGCGATTCGAGCAGGATGGTGGCGGTCACGGCGTTGACGACAAGAACCGGCACCCCGAAAACCCAGCCGATCCCGAGCAGCCAGAAAGCCGCCGAAACCGCCCGCCAACGCCGCCCCTCGACAACCGCCCCGTCGCGCACAAACCCGGTACGCCGACTTCCGTCCATGAACTCTGCGCGCTGAAAGTTCAGCCACAGCAGGAAACCCGGCGCGGTGTCCCTCGCCAAGGCCTACACCCGGCCGCCGGGTGCCCTGGCTGACAAGCCGCCGCGACGTAGCCCGTTCATGAGGAGAGCGAGCAGGCGGCCGGCTTGACCGGCGCTGTCCGGAGAGTCCTGGGCGGCCCAGGCGATGGCGCCGACCATCTTCAGCACATCCGCTTCGTCCGCGTCGGCGACGACCACGCCTGATTGCCGCGCCCGCGCCAGCAACGCGGCCCCCACCTCGAACATCTCCGCGTGCCAGGTCGATACCAGGCCGTTCTCACGGTCGAGCGCCGAGCTCATCACCGCGGCCGACAGACCCCGATAGGTCAGGCCGTGCCTGAGCGTGGCACGCAACCAGGCGGACAACGCGTCGAAGTCGTCCTCGGCCCTCAGTAACCCACGACCGAGCTCGACCAACTCGGCTATCTGCTCGGCGAGCACCGCCTCGATGAGATCCAGCCGGGTGGGGAAATGCCGATACAGCGTCCCGCTGGCCACCCCTGCCCGCCGGGCGATCTCGTCCAGGGAGGCGTCCACGCCGAATTCGGCGAACGCGATTTTCGCCCGCTCGACCAACTGCTCGCGGTTACGCCGGGCGTCTGCCCGCATCGAACGCCCGGCACTCGACCGCGATTCGTGGCCTGCCAGCGCACTCACCCCACCCTTGCTAACCGGGGACACAGTCCGCTACCGTGCCCACCTAACCGGACTATGCCTCACTTTACTGTCCTGACTCGACCACAGCACGGAGGCCACCCCGATGGCGCTGGCGGAACAAGACCGGATCGACATCACCGACCTGATCAATCTCCACGGCCACCTCACGGACACGGGCGAGCTGGACGACAGGGCGAGTGAGCTGTTCACCCCGGACGTCACCTATGACGTGAACGACTTCGGCCTCGGCTCATTGCACGGGATCGCGGCTATTCGCGAGGCCGCGCGCGCCTTGGGCGAGGCCAACCCGGTCGGCCATCACGTCACCAACATCGTGATCACCCGGATCGACGATCACTCGGCTCGGGTCCACTCCAAAGGAATAGGCGTCAAGGCCGACGGAACGGCAGGCAGTGTCACCTACGACGACCTCGTCACGCGCCGCCCCGGCGGCTGGCGGATCCACACCCGCAAGGTGACCGCCAGGCGAGGGGCACTCGGCAAGCGGGAAGCCGGTCCGCGTCAGGTTCTGGAGCGTTGGCGCCAAGCCGCCATCAGCCAGTCCGCCGAGGACATGGGCCGGGTGTACACAATGGACGCGATCCACGAGTTCCCGTTCACCCGGCCAGAGCTGCCTTCCCGGCTCGAGGGCAGGGACGAGATCGTGAGCTGGGCAACCGCGGCGTGGAAGACCGCCGCGTTCAAGTACGACCGTTACCGCACCCTGGCCATCCACGACACCCACGATCCGGACACGATCGTCGTCGAGCAGGAAGCCCTCGGGACCAGCGCGGCCACCGGCGAGTTCGCGCTGCCCAACATCGTTGTGCTCACCGTGCGCAACGGGCAGATCGCCCATCTGCACGACTACGTCAACATCCTGGCGGCCACCGCCGTCATGGGGCGCGAGAGCTAGTACTACAGAGCTAGATCTTTGCGTGTCGGTTCGTGATATCGGCTGCTGGTTGTGCGAGTGTTTGCGTGTGACCATTCCTTCTGCTGGGCGGGCTGGCGTCGCGGGCGGTGCGACTCGGGAAGA
>NZ_JAYMZS010000002.1:0-55079 GCF_035828755.1 Amycolatopsis sp. H20-H5
CCCCGAGCCCGGCCGCGCGGTCGGCGAAGACGGCGAGCAGCTCGTCGTCGGTGTCGAGCGCCGTGATCGCGGTGACCGGAGCCCGCCCGGCCAGCGGGAGACTGGCCGCGCCCGCGGCGGCGCCGACGTCCAGCACGGTGCCGGAGCGGCCCAGCGCTTCGACCGCGTCGCGGTGGGTGGCCCCGAGCGGGTCGGCGAGCTGGGCGTCGGCCCGGCGGACGAACACCTGCCGGGGCAGCACCCAGGGCGATTCCTCCGCCCCGGCCAGGATCTCGTCCGGGATCGCCCAGCTGTCCAGCAGCCGCGCCCACGTGGCCAGTGCGCTCATCGGCGGTCCGCCCTCTTCGACGGGAAGGCCAGCACGCCCGCGGTGACGACCAGTTCGACCCCGCCCAGGATCGCCAGGACCAAGCCGAGTTTGCCGAGGGTGAACACCGGGATCTCGAACCCCTTCCCGGCGAACAGCAGGATCAGCCCCACGGCCGGCAGCAGGACCCCGGCGATCGACGACTTGACGTTCGCGGACATGGACACTCTCCCCGGCTCGGCACCCCGACTATAGGATACGATCGTTTCCTATAGTCGATCCCCGGCGGAACGAGGTCTCCGATGCCCAAGGTGGTGGACCGCGAGGAACGACGTCGCGCCATCGCGAGCGCGCTGCTGCGGCTCGCCGCCAGGGAGGGTTTGGAAGCGGTGAGCATTCGCACGGTGGCCGCCGAGAACGACATGTCGCCGGGAGCGGTGCAGAAGTACTTCGCCACCAAGGAGGACATCATCCTGCGCGCGCTCGAACTGACCGAGGAGCGGCTCGAAAGCCGGTACGCGGCGCTGCCGCCGAACGCCGGGATCGGCGAGCACCTCCGCCAGTACCTGCCACTGGACGACAAGCGGCGCGAGGAGGCGATCCTGCTCACCGCCTTCACCGCACGGGCCGCGAACCGCGCCGACTGGGCGAAATTCCTGGAAGAGGGCTACACCGCCATCCACGACTCCACGGCCGAGCTGCTGCGGCAGGCCCAGCGTGACGGCTTGCTCCCCGCGGACCGCGACGCCCACGACCTGGCCGCCGGGCTGATCGCGCTCAGCGACGGCCTCACCCTCCGCCTGCTGCTCCTGCCGCCCGGCGCCCCAGAGGCCGACCGGTTGCTGCGCGCGCTGGACACGTCGGTGCGCGCGCTGCTCGGCTGAGCCGCTCCCGCTTCACTCACCCCGCAGCCCCTCGGCGCCCGCCGCCCGCCACAGGGCGGGCAGGGTGAGGCCGGTGACCAGCAGGACAGCGGCCATCCCGGTTCCGCTGTACACGGCGACCGTCGACCAGTCGAAGACCACCGGTTTGCCCGCGGCGGCGGTGAGCAGCAGCGCCGCGAGCCCCAGCCCGGCCGCGACCGCGATGGCCACCGCCAGCACGATCGGGATCGCCATCTGCCACAGCAGCGACCGGGCGAGCAGCCCGCGCGGGACGCCGGTGGCCATCAGCGCGGCGAGCGTCCGGCGGCGCTCCCGCATCTGTTCGAGCGCGACGACCATCAGGCTGGCCGCGGCCAGCAGCAGGGTGATCACCGAACCGATGTCCAGAATCCTTTTGACCAGCAGGTAGGTCTCATCCACGCCGGTGCCGAGCGAGTAGACCGAGACTTTCCAGCCCAGCGGCGCCAGCGTGTTGCGGACCTGCTCGACGAAGAGCGGGTCGGTGTTCGGAGTCCGCAGGGTGGCGTCCCCGAAAAGCGTGACGCCGCGAGTGCTGGCCAGCGCGCCTGGGGTGGCGAGCACCATGGCGGGGGATTCCCGGCCAGGCCGGAAGCCGACCGCACTGAGCCCGGCCGGGATTGTCCACTGTGGACTATCGACACCGCGCCTCACGGTGGAGAACGAGACCGCCTGTCCGGCCGCGGGCGTGAAAACCTGGTCAGTCGGCTCCCCCTGGACCGGCATCCGCGATTTCGCGTAGAAGACGTCACCGTCGGCACAGCTCGGGAGTTCGGCCAGCACCCGGAACTCCGCACACGACCCGACCGTCATGCTCACGTAGCGGTGCTGGGTGTCCTGGAGACTGGTGGACACGGACACCGGCTCCTCGCCGAACCCCGGCAGGCCACGGACCTCGGTCACGAACCGGGCACTCTCGGCCAGGCTGCCAGCAGACAGGGAGGCCCTGATCTCCACGGTGCCCGCCTTCACCTGCTCCGCCCGGCTCTGCGCCGGGATGAACAGGGACTGCAGGGCGATCGCGCCGGTGAGCACCACCGCGACCCCGCCGACGACCCTGGCGGCGGTGCCGCTGTCCAGCTGGAGCCTGCGGACGGCGATCTGCCACGCGGGCGAACCGCCGCGCAGCCGCAGGACCACCCGCTCGACGACCCAGGGCAGCACCAGCGGGACGGCCATCAGGAGCAGCACGACGCCCGCGAGCACCGGCGTCTGCCCGGCGGCCCCGGTCCCGCTCGCGAACCTGCCCCCCTGCGTCTCCAGCAGCCCCGCCCCGACGACGATCGGCAGCAGCCGCCACCACAGCTTGCGGCGGGACTGCTTCGCCCGGCGCACGACGCCCAGCGGCTCGATGATCGTCCGGCGCAACGAGAGCACGGCGACGCCGACCGCCAGCAGCGGCACCATGACGGCGATCAGCACCCCGAGTGTCCACCGAGGACGGATGTCTTCGGTGAAGATGCCGCCGCGCAAAGCGGAAAGGGACAGGTACGGGACAAGACTTCTGGCGACGAGGAACAGCACGCCGCCGAGGACGAGCCCCGCCAGCGCGCCGACGAACGCCTCACCGGCCGCGATCCGGCGCACCCGCTTGCCGTCGGCGCCGATGAGGCGCAGCGCGGCGAGCCGCCGATCCCTCGCCGACGCGGCGAGCCGGGTGCTCGTGGCGACGAACACCACGACCGGGATCAGGAAGGACGCCGACCCCAGGATGACGAGCAGCCACTCCAGGCTGCCCAGCGGTCGCCCACTCTCCGAGCTCCCGAATCGGTAGACCTCGGCCGCCGCGGGCTGGGCTCGCAGGTTTTCGCCGACGTAGAAGAACAGGTCGTTCGGGCCGGTCAGCCCGTCTTCGGCGATCGTGCCGATGACGCGCTGGGTGAACCGCGGCCGTAGCAGCGCACCCTCGGGCGAGTTCAGCAAAGCGCTCAGCGCGGGCGAAAGCACGGACTCACCGGGACCGGGAAGTCGCCTGACGCCCGGAGCGCGCGGCGCGGCGGGCCCGGTCGGCTCGATGAGGTAGCCCTGCACGCCCCGACCCAGGAACTCCTCGGAGCGCTGGACGACGAACACCGGGTCGACGCCGGGGATCGCATCGTTGACCCCGTCGTACAGGTGGGAAACCGCGCGCGCGTCGCCCCTTTCGCCGCGCACCTCGAGCATGTTCGGCACGGAGGTGGCGGCCAGCAGCACCATCACACCGAGCCCGACGCCCAGCGCGGTCAGGGAAAGGCGCACCCAGGACGTCCGGCCGCCGCCGACCGCGAGCCGGATCCCGAGCGCCAGATCGGCGACCCACCGGCGATGAGAAGCGGTCACGCGGTCGGCTCCACTTCGCGGGACTTGCCGTCCCTGACGATGATCTCGCGATCGGAATAGGCCGCGACCCTCGGTTCGTGGGTGACCAGCACGATCGCGGCGTCGGTCTCCTTGGCCGCGCCCACCAGCAGCCGCATGACGCGCTCGCCGTTGAGGGAGTCGAGCGCACCCGTCGGCTCGTCGGCGAAGACCACCTTGGGCGTGCTGACCAGCGCTCTGGCCACCGCGACCCGCTGCCCCTGGCCGCCGGAGGTCTCGCCGGGGCGCTTGCCTGCGACCTCGGCGACCTCGAGGCGCTCGAGCCAGTCGGCCGCGCGGGCCTCGGCGGCCTTGCGGCGCATGCCGCCGAGCCTCAGCGGCAGCGCGACGTTCTCGAGCGAGGTCAGCTCGGGGACGAGCTGCCCGAACTGGAAGACGAACCCGAACTCGGTCCGGCGCAGCTCGGAGCGCGGGCCGTCGGCGAGACCGCTCAGCTCCTCGCCCCGGTACCGCACCCGCCCCGCGTCGGGTCGCAGGATGCCGGCCAGGCAGTGCAGCAGCGTCGACTTGCCCGAGCCCGACGGGCCCATCACGGCGACGACCTCGCCCGCGTGGACCCGCAGCCCCGCCCCGGCCAGCGCGGGGGTGGCGCCGAACGCCAGATGCAGGTCGATCGCTTCGAGCAGTGGCCCGGTTCCCGGCTCGCTCATGCCCGCACCCGCTCGGCGAGCTGGTCGAGCCGGGCGGCGGTGAGTTCCAGCCAGCGCAGGTCGGCCTCCAGGTGGAACAAGGCGTGATCGCAGATGAGCTGGTCGGCCAGGTCGCCCTGGGTCTTGCGCCGGGTCAGCTCGCGCATGGTGCGCAGATGCGCCGAGCGCTGGATGTCGAGCACCTCGACGGCTCCCCTGCCGGACAGCAACGCCAGCACCACCTTGGTGTACAAGGTGTTCTGCAGGTAGAGCTCGGGCTTCTCGGGGGTGGCGAGCCAGTTGACCACGTCGGTGACCCCGGCCGAGGTGATCGCGTACCGCTTGCGCTCGGGCCCGCCGCCCGCCTCCAGCCCGTTGGCCTCGACCAAGCCGTCGCGCAGCAGGCGGGCGAGCGTCGAGTAGACCTGCCCGTAGTGGACGGGGCGATCCTGCCCGAACCGGTCGTCGTACGCGCGTTTGAGGTCATAACCATGGCAGGGACCGCTTTCCAGCAGCCCGAGCAAGGTGAGTCCGATTGACATGACCAGGACTGTACTGCGTGTGTATACACCCGGATTATACGCCCCGGCTATAGCCGGGAACCCGGTTGCCCGCTCCCCTACCCTGGAGCCGGGATCGCCGCCCGGTGATCGTTGAGGAGCAGGTGCGTGACGAACGATCCGCAGATGTCGATAGTCGAGTTCCCCGTGCACGAGAAGGGTTCAGGACCGTACGGGATCGTCACGGGGCCCGATGGCGCCCTGTGGTTCACCCAGGTGCACCACGGCCGGATCGGGCGGCTGGACCCGGCCGGCACGTACGTCTCCTACCCGCTGGAGCCGTCCTCGGGCCCGACGGTCATCACGACCGGGCCGGACGGGGCGCTGTGGTTCACCGAGTACCAGTGCCACCGGATCGGCCGGATCACCACGGACGGCTCCGTCACGGCGTTCGACCTGCCCACGCTGGAAGCGGGTCCCTACGGCATCACGACGGGGCCGGACGGGGCGCTCTGGTTCACCGAGATCACCGCCGGGAAGATCGGCCGGATCACCGTGACCGGGCAGGTCACGGAGTTCGACCTGCCGGTGGCGGGGAGTTTCCCGACGATGATCGTCGCGGGCCCAGACGGCGCGTTGTGGTTCACGATGAACCAGGCGGGCGCGATCGGCCGGATCACCACGGACGGGGTCGTCACCACCTATCCACTGCCTGCCGAAGGGTCCGCGCCGGTCGGCATCACCGCAGGCGCCGACGGCGCGCTGTGGTTCGCCGAGATCGGCGCGGGACAGATCGGCCGGATCACCATGGACGCCGCGATCACCGAGTTCCCCTTGCCGGACCGGGCCGCACGCCCCCACGCAATCACCGTGGGCCCGGACGGCCGCTGCTGGTTCACCGAATGGGGCACGGGCCGCGTCGGCCGGATCGGCCGGGACGGCGACGTCGAGACTTACGCCTTGGCGGACCCGGCCTCGGAACCGCACGGCATCGCGCTCGGCCCCGGCGGCGCGCTGTGGGTCGCCCTCGAGACCGGCTCGATCGCCCGCCTGACGCCGTCCGCGTAGCGCCCCCTGCCGACTTGTCGGCATTACCGGTTGTCGGGGCCACCACGCCCGATCGCGCCCGCGAGGGCGTCGGCCACCATGGCCATCGTCACGCGGGCCCGGACCGGGTCCTCGGTGAGGAAGTAGTGGTCCACGCCGGGTGTCACGTCGTGCACGACGGGCACCCCCGCCTCACGCAGGCGTGCTACGTACCGCTCGCCATCGTGGCGCAGGGCGTCGCGTTGCGCGGTGAGGACGACGGCGGGCGGCAACCCGGACAGGTCGGGCGCGAGCACCGGCGACGCGTAGGGAAGGTTTCTCGTTGCCGGATCAGGGAAGTAGACGCGACGTACGAGCTGGCGCAGCCCCGGGGAGATCATTCCGCCGTCACCGCGTGCCGGGTCGGTGGCGAGGTCGAGCGCGGGGACCCCGAGCACCTGCAGCGCGGGCCGCCACGATCCCGTGTCCTTCGCCTGCAGGCAGACCGAGGCCGCGAGCCCGCCGCCGGAGGAGAACCCGCCGACCGCGATCCGTTCGCCGTCCAGCCCCAGGTCGCCGCCGCCCTGCCCCGCCCAGGCCGCGACGTCGTGACATTGGTGCTGGGCCACCGGATAGGCGACGTAGGGACCGGTGCGGAAGTCGACGTTGAGCACCACGACCCCGGCGGTGGCCGCGAGGTAGCGGCACCACCAGTCGTCCATCCCTGGATAGCGCATCAGCCACGCGCCACCGTGGAAGTGCACGTACGCGGCTCGCGCGCCGCCCTCCGGCCGGTAGACGTGCACCGGGACGCGGCCGTGCCGGGTGGGCACCCGCACCACCCGCGGCGCGGGCAGGCCGGTCCCGGCGAACCGCAGGTCCTTCCCGTAACGCACCGTCCAGCGCGCGGTGGCGTGCATCACCATCGCCGAGAGCCGGTCATCGAGCCTCATGCCGGGTCTTCGGAACAGAAAGACCGGCGGATCGCCCGGCCTGGTGTCCGGTTCAGGACATTGGCCGCTTTACCGCCTACCCGCCGCGTTCACTCCCGGCCACACTCGGCAGTGGCCGGGCCGCCCCGACCTTCGCGGGCCTTCCGGCCTTAGTGGACAGTCGTGTCCACCCTGTGGTTGCGTTGGGAGGATCGTCGAGACCCGCGACAGACTTCCCCACGTGATCACTAAGAAGGCGTCTGAGACTGTCGCAGCAGCCGCCGCTCGAAGCCTCGGGCGCCTGTCCTTCGAAGCCGCTTACCCTCCACAAAGGACGGAAAGTCTGCCCATTCGCCCGTTTCATACCGCCACGACCGTTTAATGCGTGCCCCTGAAGGCCACCATGACGGCGTTAGACGCCGTGAAGGCTCCCATCAGGGCACACGGCAAGCCTGGGGTGGCGACTGAAGGGGACTTCCCTCGACTCAACCTTGCAAAAGTCCCCTTCACCAGAACAGCCGTGTGAAAGTCCCCGTCAGTCACGCGGCCCTCGGCACCAAACTGGACGACATGACATCAGTTTCCGGACGCCTTCTCAGGTTTCGGAGGTTCTTCGGGGGTCTTGGTGATTTTCGTGTGTCCGAGCGTGGGACTCGCCCCCGTGAACGTGGAACTCGCACGCCTGAGTGTGAGACTCGCCGCACGGCGCGCAGTTCCTCCGCGAGTCCCACACTCAGGGAGCCGAGTCCCACACTCGAGCGAAACAGACCACACTCCACCAACACCCCGAAGAACGTCCGAAAGTGACCACTAAGCTCCGTCTGTCATCCATGATCCGAAAGGCGCAGAATGTCGACCCGATCCTTGGCCACGCTCGCCGTCGGCCTGCTCCTGCTGGCGGCCGGCTGTTCGGGCGGCACCACCCCGGCGTCCGGCACCGGCGAGTCGTCACCGGACCTGCCCTCGATGCCGGGCGAAGCGCCACCCAGGTTCACGAAGTTCGCCGACTTTCCCGGCGGGGAGCTGCTGTTCACCCAACCGGGAGCACCACTGGGTGTGCGGCTGAAGCCGATCGACACCAGCTGGACCGGCGAACTCGCCACCAAACCGGCTGCCGCGGGTAAGCACTTCCTCGCGGTCTACGTAGCGGTGACCGGGGAACTGCCCGACCGCGGGGTGGACAACGTCGAGCTCAGGGGGTTGACGGTGCGGTACAAGCCCACGGCGGGCGAGTGCAAGTCGACGTCCTACGGCGACGGCTACTGCTACGCCGAGGCGGCCATCGCCAGCGGGCTCGACGAGGTCGCCGACGGAACCTGGCACGAATACCCCTGGTCGGACCAGCCCTACGTCGGCACCAAGCTCGCACGCGGCGCCACCATCATCGGCGTCGCGGGCTTCCCCGTCCCGGACACCATCGAGGCCGCCGGTGGTTTCGACCTGTGCGCGCCGAGCAAGAAGGAAGGCTATTCCCCCAGCCGTTTCCCTGGCACACCGGTGAAAACACCGGAACAGCCGCGAAGCTGACCCCGGTCGCGGTGCTCAGAGCCAGCCGCGTTTGACCGCCGCGACCCCGGCCGCGAACCGGCCTTCGACGCCGAGGATCTCCAAGATCGCGCTGATGTGACGCCGGATCGTGCGCACCCCCGTGCCGGTCTGGTTAGCGATCGCGTCGTCGGTGAGCCCGGCGGCCATCAGGCAGAGCACCTTCCGCCGGACCGGGGTGAGATCCACCGGCCCCGGCCCGCCGACGACCGTGCTGCCGGGGGCGTCCCAAAGGGCGTCGAACCACTCGGCCAGCAACCGGAGCAGGGGTGGCGAGTGCACGTGCAAGGCGCCCTGGGTCCCGTCGCGATCGACGGTGACCAGCGCGACCATGTCGTCGACGTGCATCATCCGCAGCGGGACGGTCTGGCGCACCCTCGCCTGTTCACCGGCGAGCACCGACTGGCGGACGCTGTGCGCGCCCCACTCGCCGGAAGCGTGCTCGGCGTCGTACAGCATCCGGAACTCGGCCCCCGCTGCCACCGAATCCTTCGGTGGCAGCAAAACCCCCTCCGTGGTCGGCTTGGCCCCCAGCCTGCCGTTGAACGTCGCGCGGAGCAGCCGCCGCGGCGAGCGGTACAGCCCGGCCGCCAGCTGGACCATCTCGGCGTGATCACGCACGATCCGCACCTCACCGGCGTCCGGCGCGCCTTCGGCCGGGCCGCCGCTCGGTGAGGTCATGGACGCGAACCGCTCCCAGGTGACGGCCAAGTCCTTCTGCAGGGACGAAAGGTGCCGGTGCTGACGGTCGAGCAGGCGGCGCAGCGCGACCTGCGGATGGACCGCCCTGACCACCCGCTCCTCCCCCGCGCCCTGCATGAACACGACCCCGGATTCCCGCAGTTCCCGCCCCACCGCCGCTTCCAGGTCCAGCCTGCCGCGCCCCGCGCCCACCGGGAGCCCGCCGACGGCCTGCAGCCGCTCGTACAGCTCGGCGGCCTCCGGCGACACCAACCCGGTCAGTACTTCCGCCTGCTCCTTGTCGGCCATGCCCCTCCCCCGGTCCGGCGTCAGAAAACGCTTTCTACGTTACACTCGACGACATAATGTCACAGGCTTCGAGCGAAGACCACTTCTGTTCGGCTCGCGATCTCGGCATACTCGCCCGATGAGCGGCACTGAGCCTGTCGAGGAACTCGCGGTCCTCCTGCGCCCAGACGCCCAGACGCCCAGAGCGCGGATGCGGTGCTGGTCCGCGAACTCGTCGAGGCGGCCCGCGGAGACGATGCCGGGAAAGACCTCGAAAGGGTTGCCACGACGGCCTTGCGGGCCGGAGTCGAGCGCGAAGACATCCTGAAAGCCTGCAACGATGCCTTGTAGCGCGGCGTGAGCAGCAGTGGTGGCGAGCCGGGCTTGGACACTGTCGCGGAATGCGATCGGCAGGCAGCTGTGGCCAGCGGAGACCGCGAATCTGGCGTAAGAGCGCCGGGTTCAGGCCGTGCGCTCGGTGATGAACACGAACTCGCGACCGGGGCGATCGGGCGCCTCTCGCACATCCAGCACCCGGTAGCCCTCGGCGACCAGGCTCGATTCCACCTCGGCGCGGGTGCGAAACCAGAGCGTCGTGTCCGAGGTGACGACCGCGCCGTCCGCCAGGAACCGGTAGGTGTAACGGAAGGAGACGAACGGAAGGCTCACGTCGGTGACCTCGCGCCGCTGCTCGACCGTGCCGAGCCCCGGAATCTCCAGGGCGACCCGAGCGGGGTCGGCGACCCAGTCCTCCCACACCCGCCGTTCGGGACGCCTGATCTCGAACACCAGACGGCCACCGGGCCGCAGCGCGGGGTGGACACCCTGAAGAACCTGCGCCCAGTCGCGGTCGGTGAGAAAGACCTGCGCCACATTCCCGGTCATCACGGCGAGATCGGCACCGAGCGCGGGCAACGTCGTGGCATCCCCGTGGAGCCAGGTGACTCGCCCGGCCGGATCCTTCGACTTCGCGATCTCCAGTGAGGCCAGGGCCGGGTCGACACCCACGACCGTGCGGCCGCTCTCCGCGAGCCGGACGGACAGGCATCCCGTCCCGCAACCCAGATCGAGTACGTGATCCGCACCCAACTCGGCGACGATGTCGAGATAGGCCGTCAGATCCTCGCGATCGCCGTCGAAGGAGTCATAGACGGCCGCGAGGCGGGGATGGGCGAAGAGTGCGTCGGCCACGCGGCCACCGTATCCACTGTAGACCGCTCCCGCGACGGGTTTAGCGGCTAGCGTGGGCGGCGAGACGACGCCGGGAGGACAACACTGATGAAGGCAGCACGCCTGCTGACCGCGATCACGGTGGCTACCGCGCTGGTGACGGCGGGATGCGGCGCGCCGCCGGACGAACTGCGCCATGAGCTCGGTCCGCTGGTGGCCCGGTTCCCCGGCATCGGCCAGCCGATCTCCGCGACCTGGGTGCTCTGGGACAACAACTCCGATCGGCTCTCGGGGCCGGGGCCGACCACGTCCTGGATCGACGCGATCGTCGAACTCGAACCGCGGCGAGCCGCCGAACTTCTCGCCACCGCGTCGAACGGCGGGACTCCGGCCGTACGCGACGCGCTGCGCCCGCACCTTCCGCCGGGCCCGTTCGTCGCGGGCCACGGACTGGACGTCGCGATCGGCGGGAAGCCAGGGCCAGCGCAAAGCGCCGCTTCCCCCTGGGGTGCGACCGGTTTTCTGGAGCAGACCGGCAATCGGCTCGTGCTCAACGGCGTCCAGTCCCCCTGACCCTGCCTCGGTATCGTCGCCGCGTTCCCGAGTTGATCGCGCCCAACCCTCGTCTGCACACCGGCTGGCTCGAAGCGCGTGACGAGTGGGGGCCCGGCGTCCATGAGGACGGTTTCGGGCTGCTGCCCTCCGACGAAGTCCCTGGAGGCGGGCCGGGTGCGGTGCACGTACCGATGGATCGTCGAAGGCGACCGGGTGCTCGGCGGAATCGCGCTGCGACACGGGTTCGACGACTTCGTGCCGCGACTCGGCCACGTGGGCTACGGGATCCGCCCTTCGGCACGCCGTCGCGGGCTGGGCGGCCGGGAACGTAACGTCGGCGAAGACGGTCGAGCGGCACGGCGGTGTCCTCGAAGATCGGGTAGCGCCGCGGAAAACGAGGTCCGGGCCGACCGCTGAGCGGCCGACCCGGACCAGGTGGATCAGACTGATCAGAGGACGTCGAACCGGTCCAGGTTCATGACCTTGTCCCACGCGGCGACGAAGTCACGGACGAACTTCGCCCGCGAGTCATCGCTCGCGTAGACCTCGGCGATCGCCCGCAGCTCGGAGTTCGAGCCGAAGAGGAGGTCGACGCGGCTGCCGGTCCACTTGACCTCGCCGGTCGCGAGGTCGCGGCCCTCGTAGGTCTCCGCGTCCCCGGCCGTCGCCTTCCACTCCGTGCCCATGTCGAGCAGGTTCGCGAAGAAGTCGTTGGTCAGCGACTCGGGCGTCGACGTGAGCACGCCCAGCGAGGACTGCTGGTGGTTCGCGCCCAGCACCCGCAGGCCGCCCACCAGGACGGTCATCTCGGGCGCGCTCAGGTTCAGCAGGTTCGCGCGGTCGATCAGGAGGTACTCCGACGGCAGCCGGTTGCCCTTCCCGCGGTAGTTGCGGAACCCGTCGGCGGCGGGCTCGAGCGCGACGAAGGACTCGATGTCCGTCTGCTCCTGCGACGCGTCCGTGCGGCCCGGGGTGAACGGGACGACGACGTCCTGACCGGCGGCCTTGGCGGCCTGCTCGACGGCGGCGACCCCGCCGAGCACGATCAGGTCGGCGAGGGAGACCTGCTTGCCATCGGCCTGGGCGCCGTTGAAGGCCTCCTGGACGCCCGCCAGTGCGCGCAGCACGGTCGCGAGCGTGTCGGGGTTGTTGACCTCCCACTCACGCTGGGGCTCGAGGCGGATGCGCGCCCCGTTGGCCCCGCCGCGCTTGTCGCTGCCGCGGAAGGTCGAGGCCGAGGCCCAAGCCGTGGAAACCAGCTGGGAGATCGACAGCCCCGAGTCGAGGATCTTGCTCTTGAGGCCGGCGACGTCGGCGTCAGAGATCAGCTCGTGCGTCACGGCGGGGACGGGGTCCTGCCAGATCAGCGTCTCCTGCGGGACCAGCGGCCCGAGGTAACGCTGGATCGGGCCCATGTCGCGGTGGGTGAGCTTGAACCACGCCCTGGCGAACGCGTCGGCGAACTGCTCGGGGTTCTCGTGGAAACGCCGCGAGATCGGCTCGTAGACCGGGTCGAACCGCAGCGCGAGATCGGTCGTCAGCATCGTCGGCGGGCGCTTCAGCTCGCCGGACTCGGGGTCGGGCACGGTGTTCGCGCCGGCGCCGTCCTTCGGCTGCCATTGGTGGGCGCCGGCGGGGCTCTTGGTCAGCTCCCAGTCGTAGCCGAACAGGTTGTCGAAGAAGCTGGTGCTCCACTGCGTCGGCGTGGCGGTCCAGGTGACCTCGAGGCCACTGGTGATCGCGTCACGGCCCTTGCCGCTGCCGAAGGTGTTCTTCCAGCCAAGCCCCTGCTCTTCGAGGGAAGCGCCTTCGGGCTCGGCACCGACGTGCTGGTCCGGGTCGGCCGCGCCGTGGGTCTTGCCGAACGTGTGGCCGCCCGCGATCAGCGCGACGGTCTCCTCGTCGTTCATCGCCATGCGCAGGAACGTCTCGCGGATGTCCCTGGCCGCGGCGAGCGGGTCCGGGTGGCCGTTGGGGCCCTCGGGGTTGACGTAGATGAGGCCCATCTGGACGGCCGCGAGGGGGTTCTCGAGGTCGCGGTCACCGGTGTAGCGCTCGTCGCCGAGCCAGGTGCGCTCGGGGCCCCAGTAGACGTCCTCGTCGGGCTCCCAGACGTCCGCGCGGCCACCGGCGAAGCCGAAGGTCTTGAAGCCCATCGTCTCCAGGGCGCGGTTGCCCGTGAAGATCATCAGGTCGGCCCACGACACCGTGCTGCCGTACTTCTTCTTCACCGGCCAGAGCAACCGGCGCGCCTTGTCGAGGTTTCCGTTGTCCGGCCAGCTGTTCAGCGGCGCGAAGCGCTGCATGCCCGCTCCGGCGCCGCCGCGGCCGTCGTGGATGCGGTACGTACCGGCGCTGTGCCAGGCCATCCGGATCATGAGCGGCCCGTAGTGGCCGAAGTCGGCGGGCCACCAGTCCTGCGACGTGGTCAGCACCGCGTCGACGTCCGCGGCCAGCGCGTCGAGGTCGACGGTGGCGAACGCGGTGGCGTAGTCGAAGTCCTCACCCATGGGGTTGGCCACGGCGGGGTGCTTCCGGAGGATCTTCAGGTTGAGCTGGTTCGGCCACCACCCAAGGTTGCTCCCGCCCTCGGTGGGGTGGTTGAACCGGCCGGCCGAGACCGGGCAGCCGCCCGCGTTTTCCTCGTTCATCTCGCCAACAACGGCGTCGGGGCTGTCAGACACAGCAGTCCTTTCGGGATTCAGTGGTGGTTGGAACACTCGGGGCACAGGCCCCAGTAGACGACCTCGGCCTCGTCGATCACGAAGCCGTGGTCGTCGGCAGCGGTCAGACAGGGCGCGGTACCGACCGCGCAGTCGACATCGGCGATGAAACCGCAGGACCGGCACACGATGTGATGATGGTTGTCCCCCACCCGCGCCTCGTAGCGCGCCACGGAGCCCGGCGGCTCGATGCGCCGCAGCAGCCCTTTGGCCGTCAACACGCGCAGTACGTCGTAGACGGCCTGATGGGACACCTCGCCGAGATCCGCCCGCACGACACCGATGATGGAGTCGGTTTCGGCGTGGGGATGGCCGTGCACCGCGGACAGCACAGCCACCCGGGGACGCGTCACGCGCAAGGTGACGCCACGCAGCATGCGCTCGAAGTCCGAGGTGGTGGGCACGCCGGAAGTGTGCCCCACTTTCTGGAATGAATCAAGTTCAGCGGGTGCCGCGTGTCACCCCCGCTGCCATACCGTGGCCTCGACCGTCATGGACGGCGTCAGCTCGTTGGCGTCCGGCGTCGTGGCCACGGTGACGCTGCCGACGCGCCCTCCCGAGGTCTTGAAGCAAGCCGCGGAGCCCACCCGGACGTCCAGCCGGTGCTGTCCCGGCCGGGCGTCGAGGAGGTCGGCGCACCGGCGCGGGTCGGGCGCGCCGGTGCCGTCCCAGCCGGCGAGCGCGGTCCCGACGATCTCGTTGGCGTCACCATAGGAGAGGTCCCCGGTCACCGCGGGGGACGGCGGGGCGGGGTCGAGGTACCAGCCGCCGCCGGTCCCGCCGTACCCGCCCAGAACCAGCGTGCCGTGCCACCACACGCCGACAGCCGTCGGTGTCGGTGTGGGTGTCGGTGTGCGCGAGGTGGGCGTGGGTGTCGGCGTGGACGTGGGTGTGGGCGGGCCGGAAGTGGTGACCGGCAACGAATCCGGGGTCACGACCCCCGGTCCGGCCGGGGCGCCGCCTGGGGAGGTCGGGGACGAGGTGACTTGGAGGAGCAGGACGACCAGCCCGACTATGACGAGCACACCCGTCACGGCCAGTGCGATGGCGAGCCGCGCCGCCGTCGACCTGGCGGGGGGTGGCGTCCGGAGCCGGGCGGGCTCGGCCGGGTAGGGGCGATCGGGCAGGCTGATCCACCCGAGGGTGGTGGTTTCCTTCACCACGACCCGAACCTGCCGGAAGGTGGCGGGTTCGGCGATCGGGCAGTGGCGGACGACCTCGTCGAAGAACCACGCCGAGGTGATCAGCGCCAGCACGCCGGGCGAACCCGCGAGCGCCGTCTTCAGCGCGGCGGCGTCGAGCAGGCGGAAGGCCAGGTTCACCGCCGGGGCGGTGACGCCGTGCTCGTCGTAGGCGACCTCCCCGGCGTGCAGCGCCATCCGCAACCGGATCTGTTCCTCGGCCACATGGGTCGCGTTGTGCGCGCGGATCGCGACGGCCAGCGCCGCCGGGACCGACTCCACGAACGGCGCCTTCGGCAGCTCCACCGGGGCCAGCACGAACACCGAGTCGCCCCGGTCCTCGTGGCGGCAGGCGTCCCAGGCCACGCCGACCTCGTCGAGCGCCCGCCGGAGCACCTGGTAGAGCCCTTTGCGGACCGCGAGCTGGTGCGCGATGGTCCGCCGCGCGTGCCCGAACCCCTCGACGTCGACCACCAGGATCGTGCGGTGCACCGCCGGCCGCGGCTCCTGCTCCATCCCCTGCACCCCCCGGTTGCGGGCCGCCCGGGAATCGCCGGGTTCCGGGGCACGCGATGCTCCGGATACTAGGGCACTCGCCGCCGGTGGCAGCTAACCGACAAACCCCAGGCGTCACCCGGACGAGAACACTCGTCCGGGTGAGCGACGGTCGCGCATCGTGGCACCGGCGGGGAGGGTGCAAGGACGAGATCCCGCTGACGAACGGAGCAAGAGTGGTTCGAACAGGGCACCGGAAGTCCCGGAGCGGGCTCACGGCGGGTGTGCTCGGGAGTGCCGCACTGGCGGCCACGATGTTCCCGGCTCCCGCCGTCGCTTCGGGCGCCGACTATTCACTGGCCGCCACGAACCACGCCGGATCCCAAATCGCCCGCCACGAAACCGCCAGGGGAAACCCGCCGACCGCGCGGGAACCCATCGCGCGGACACCGGGCCACGACGTAAGCGGACACCAGGGCGCCGTCGACTGGAACAGCGTGTCCGGGGCGAGTTTCACCTACGTCAAAGCCTCCGAGGGCACGGGCTACGTCAGCCCTGTCTTCGGCCAGCAGTACGACGGGGCGAGCGCGCGCGGCATCATCCGCGGCGCCTACCATTTCGCCCGCCCGGACGTCTCGAGCGGTGCCGCGCAGGCCGACTACTTCATCGCCGTCGGCGGAGGTTGGCGCGGTGACGGCAAAACCCTGCCCGGCGCGCTGGACATCGAGTACAACCCCTACAGCGACGACGCTTGCTACGGGCTGGATCCCGCCCGGATGACGGCGTGGATCACCGACTTCACCGCCAGGTACCTGGCCAAGGTGAAGCGGAGCGCGGTGATCTACACCAGCACCAGCTGGTGGCAGCGCTGCACCGGCGACGCGGCGAAGTTCGGCAACACCAATCCGTTGTGGCTGGCGCACCACGCCCCCGAGATCGGGCCCCTCCCGGCGGGCTGGGACAAACAAAGCATCTGGCAGTACGCCGTGCAAGGCGCCCTGCCCGGCGACCAGAACTACTACAACGGCCCGATCGACCGGGTGCGCGCGCTCGCCCAAGGCGCCCACTGAGCCGTGGGCCGAAATCCCCGAAGTCCGGACTGAGAAATGTCGGACCCGCTGGCTACGGTGGCACCATGACCGACACCGAGACCCCGTGGGAACCGCCCCTCGCGGCCACCGAGGTCGAGCAACCTCATCCACCTGCCCTGGCCGGAAAGCGGGCAGCTGACCCACCGCGTCAGCGAACCGCGCCCGCGGCCACCGGAAACGCGCGGCGAACCCGGCGGCAGGTCCGCGTTCCGGCGACCGCCGCCATCGCCGCGGCGAGGGCCAGCCCCAGCACGAACACCGCCCACCCACCCGCGGGCGGGACGCCCGGGATCACGGCGGCGAGCAGGACAGCGGCCCACAGCCCGAAATAGAACACGAGCCCGCCGGTAAGCACTCCTGCTGGCGCGGCCATGTTTTGCCGCCATTGACCTGTCATGGTCCTGAGCGAACCACGGCGCCCCGGCGAAGGACAGCGCAGAACTACTCAGGTCAGCCGAGGGTCCCGAGCAACGCGGTGAGCGCGGTCTTCTCGCTGTCGGGGTGAGGGCTCGCCGCGCGAAGCTCACGCAGCACCTTGTCGATCTTGCCGTCGACCTCGGTCCAGGCGGTCTTGTCCTTCGCCCTCAACCGGGCTTCGGCGTTGTCCCAGTCGATTTCGAGGTCGTCGACCTTGGCGGTGGCGCCGGACTGGTTGCCCGCCTGCAGCAGGTTCAGCGTGTCCTGCGTGGTTCCCCGGAATTTCGAGAGGTCACCCAGCGGCGAACGCGGGGCCGCGGGCCGCACCGGCACGCTTCCGCCGGGGACCGGCTGTACCACGGGAACCGGGGCCGGAGCCGCGGTGTCTTCCTGGAGGGAGGAAGTCCGCAGTGCGTATCCCGTCCCGCCCGCGGCGAGGACGAGCGCCAGGAAGACGACGGTCTGCCACAGGCCTCCTCGCGCGTTTTCGTCCTTGCCCGCCGCGGCATGGGAAATGACGTCGGCTTTCGACACCGAGAGATAGGTGACCGTGCCGAGGATGCCGACGACGAAGATCACGCTCGTCACCGTCGCGCCCAGCCCCAGCCCGCCCTGGCTCGCAGGCTGGGAAAGGTAGTCACCGATCGACGCGCCGAGTGGCCGGGTCAGGACGTAGATGAACCAGAACGCCAGCACCGGATGGAGGCCGAGTCGCCACGCGATCGCGGTGACCACGATCAGCGACGCCACGATGGCGCCCGTCACCAGGTAGCCGAGCCCCAGCACTTCGGCCATGAGATCGCCGGTCGCCGTGCCGAGCGCGAAGGTGAACAGGATCGCCAGCCAGTAGAACGCCTCTCGGCGGGTGGTGAAGATGGAATGGATGGACAGCGTGTTTTCGGCCAGATACCAGGCGAGGAACGTGACCGCGAGCAGCACGCCGAAGATCAGGGTGCTGGTTTCGAGCGGCAGGCCGATGTTGTCCGTGAGGTTGTCGGTCACCAGGGTGCCGAAGACACTCACGATCGTCACGGCGAGCCAATACCTGCTCGCGATGTACCTCTTCGCGCGGAACTGGAGGATCAGCGCGCCGACGAGCAGGATTCCGGTGACGACGGAAACGCCGGTGAGGCCGAGGTTCAGGTCGACGTTGAGGAAATCGGCCGCCGCTTCGCCGACGGTCGTGCAGAGCACTTTGATGATCCAGAAGAAGACCGTGATCTCCGGGACCTTGCTGAGGATCTGACGGCTCGGCGCCAGGGTGTCCTGCGAAGTCATTGAGCTCTCAATCTCGGTTCGCCCGCCGCGGCAGAGGACTACGGAAACAGCGGTGAATGGCCACGACTCGGCGAACCCTAGCGAGGCGCGGGTTTACGGCCGGACGGCTGAAGGTGAGTGGACGGTTAATCGCCACCAGACGCGGACCTGTCGCGCCACCACCCGTCCGGCGCGGTTCACGCCGCCGGTACGCCTTCGAGTTCGGTGACGGGCCGGGTGGTGGTGAAGGTGAGTCTGTAGAGCCCGGCCGCGAGCAGCGCGCCAACGAGCGGAGCGACGATGAACACCCAGAGCTGGCTGATCGAGGTGCCGCCGGTGAGCAGGGCGGGCCCGAAGCTGCGCGCGGGGTTGACCGAGGTGCCGTCGATGGGGATCGCGATCAGGTGGAGCACGGCAAGGGTCAGTCCGATGGGGATTCCGGCGAGGGCGGCGTTGCCGATGCGATCGGTGGTGGCGAGGATGACGAACACCAGCAGCAGCGTCAGCACGACCTCGGTGACCAGAACCGCGGTGAGCGAGAAGTGCCCGGCCTGGTCGGGGCCGTAGGCGTTCGCACCGAGCCCGTCGGCGGCGAGCGAGTAGCCGTCCCGTCCGCGCGCGATCACCAGGATGAGCGCGGCGCCGCCGAGGCCACCGGCGAGCTGGGCGACGACGTATCCGGCTGCTGCCAAGGCTTTGATCTTGCCGGTGACGAGCATACCGAGGGTGACGGCGGGGTTGAGGTGAGCGCCGGAGATCGGGCCGACGGTGTAGACCATCGCCAGCAGGGTAAGGCCGAAGGCGAGGGCGACGCCGAGGTCGCCGACGGTCTTCCCGGCGATGACGGCGGTACCGACGCCGCCGAGGACGAGGATCGCGGTGCCGAGGAACTCGGCGAGATAGGCACTGTATCTGGGCATGACGACTCCAGGTGGGGACCGGGGTGGGTGGGGAGAACTGTTCGTGCGCAGCAAAAAGGGCGCCTCATCGGGTGATCGGGCGCCCTTCGGACTGGTGGCTCGGTGCGGGCTAGTGGGCGCGGGCGCCGGCCTTGGTGGAGAACCGGAATTCGACGGTCACCGGGAGCGTGTCCAGGTCGAGCGCCTGGCGCAGCCGCGGCAGGCCTTCGGTCTCGAGCTGGTGGCGGACGGCGGTGAGGTCGCCGTCCTGCTCGGCGCTGATCACCAGCGCCACCGCCGGGGAGGCGGACGTACCGGCCAGTGTGGCGTGCGCGGCGTGGACACCGGCGTAGGTTTTGACCTCGCGGGCGAACGGGTCGATGGCGGTGCTCGCGGCCAGTTCGGTGCGGCCGGTGTCCGGATCGGACTCGAAGCGCCACGTGTGCGTCTTCGGTTTGCGGGTCAGCTGGGCGACGAGCCACCGCACGAGCACCAGGCCCAGCACCACGGCGACCGCGGCGGCGGCATAGAGCGCCCAGGTGGGTGGGGTGCCGGTGCCGGGCACCAGCGTGGACTCCGGCTTGAGGACCGTGAGCCTGCCGAAATGCGTCAGGACGGTGAAAGCTCCGGCGGCCAGCAGGACGATCCCGAAGATCGTGAGCACAGTGCGGTTGAGACGGGCGGGACGGTTGAGACTGGTCATGACGCGCTCCTGACGGCGTGGACCTTGACCTTCACGGCCGGACGGACGGCGGGGACGATCTGGTCGAGGCGGCGTTCGAGGGCGCCGCGGACGGCATCGGCGAGTCCGCCGGTACTCGTGCGTCCCGTGGTGACCTTGACGGATACCTTGCGGCGCTTGAGCTTCACCTTCGCCGCCGACACACCGTCCACAGTGGATACCGCGGCACGGAGGGTGGAGCGGTAGCTGCGGCGCGACGCGCCCGAGTCGAGCTCACCAAGCAGTGGCAGGACGGTGAGCTTGCCCGGCAGGATCGCGGTCAGCAGCAGGACCAGGCCGAGCAGGGCGGCGACCCCACCGGCGATGGCGGGGACCAGGTCGGTCCAGCGGGCGCCGTGCAGGGCGTCGGCGACGGACCGGTAGCTGACCCAAGGGGTTTCGCCGACGATCGGCTGGATCGCGGCCACGGCGACGAACGCGCAGGCCGCGAGCAGGACGACCGCGGTGAGCGTGGCCGGGACGGAGCGGCGGGGGCGGCGTTTCACCGGACCCTCCTGGCTTCGGTGGCGCCGGAGTGCAGCGCGGTGACGGTGATGTCCACTCGCGACACCGCGAGACCGGTGAACTCCTCGATGCGGCGCATCAGGTGCTCGCGGGCCTGCTCGGTGGTGCGGGTGACCGAAAGCGGGTAACTGATCGAAAGCCGCACGTCGAGGGTGGCGGTCTCGCCACTGACCTTCGCGACGACCTTCGCGGAGTTGTCGAGGTCTTCGCCGCCGACGGCGACGCCGAGCATCCGCGACGCGGCCCCGCCGATCCCGCCGACTTCGGTGACCGCGTGGGCGGCGATCCGCTCGACCGTGCGGTCGGCGATCGTGAGCCTGCCCGCCTCCCCCGGCACCGCCGAAGCGGTTCGGGGGAAGGGGCTCGGCAAGGTGGTGGTCATGGTGGGTCAGCCCTTGTCGCGACCGGAAAGCTGCGACAGGTCGAGCTTGCCGTCGAGTACACGACCGGCCAGCAGTCCCAGCGCGCCGAGGATCAGCACGACCAGGAACACGCCGAAGCCGCCGAACGCCGCGGCGAACCCGAGCGCGAGACCGGTGAACAGACCGAGTTGGGTGGAAGTCATGAGCTTTCTCCTCTCTGAGGCGATCGGCCCGCACAGGAGTCAGGGAGCCGGTCGGGTGAATCAGGAATGCGGCAGGGCGGACCCGGTGTCCGGGCTCTCGGCGGTGACCGCGACGGCCGTGGGCGGCGCGATGTCGCCGATCCGCACGTTCACCGCCCGGTCGACCGGGCCGACCGCGGCGCGGACGTCGGCACCGAGCTGGGCGACGGTGGCCGGGTAGCGGCCGGTGACGCCCACGGTGATCTCGTCGGGACGGATCCGGACGCCGGGAATCCGGCGGCCGGGGAGCAGCGTGGCGATCTCGCCGAACCGGCCGCTGTGCAGGCCCGCCACGTGCGGGAGGGCCGTCACGGCGGCAGCGATGCGGTCGGCGTCGATCTCGACGCCGGGTGTCACAGGACGCGGCCGGTGTCGTTCTTGGTGTCGCTGCCCTCGTCGTCGCCCGGGATGTGCACGTCGGAGACGGCGATGTTGACCTCGACGACCTCGAGACCGGTCATCTGCTCGACGGCGCTGATGACGTTCTTGCGCACCGAACGCGCGAGGTCGGCGATGGAGACGCCGTACTCGACCAGGATCTGCAGATCGATGGCGGCCTGCTTCTCGCCCACCTCGACCGACACACCCTGGCTCACGCTGGCCGACGCGCCGGGAATGCGCTCGCGGAGGGCGCCGAACGCGCGGGCCGCGCCGCCACCGAGGGCGTACACCCCGGACACCTCGCGGGTGGCGAGACCGGCGACCTTCGACACCACGGTGTCGGCGATCGTGGTCGTGCCCTGCTTCGACACCAGCGCGCCGGTGGTGGCCTTCTCGACTTCGGCCGAGTGGGCCGGGGTCCTGGTGGCCGGGTTCGTCATGACGTTCTCCCTGGGGTCGTTTCTCGTTGTCCGGGGTGGAGGTCCGGGGCGGAGGTTCGCGGTGTCCCGCGTCGCTTCCACACCAGTAGGACCCGGACGCCGGGAGATCGTCACGACCGGATCGTGTGTCCCCGGTCTCCCCGCCGCGGACCGGGCGCCAAAGAACAGCCTGATCGTTCACCAGGGGCCGGAGCCGGGATCCACCCCGGTGAGCTCGACGCTCGCGGCCCACAATGCCGCGGCCACCGCTTCGTCGGCCAGGCGGCCTTGGACGGGCTCGAGCCTGGGCTTGCCGCGAAGGCCGAGCACCCGGGGGCCCCACAGCTGGCCGCCACGGACCGACGGGTCGAGGACTGCGCGAACAGCGGGCCGGGCGGCGGTTTCCTTCCCCTGTAAGAGGATTCCGGCAGGTAAGCCGCGCAATCGCTGGCCGGCGGTCCGGACCCGCACCGCCGGACGCGAGGGAGTGAGGGAATCGAGCGCGCCGCCGGGGTGATTCACTACGCTCAGTGTGGTGGCACCGATCGCGCGCAGGCGACGATCGAGTTCGAAGCCGAACAGCAGCTGCGCCTGCTTCGATCGCGCGTAGGTGGGCTTGGGCTGGTACTCCCGCGTGGTCTGCAGATCGGCCAGGTCCAGCTCCGCGGACTTCCCCAGGAAGCTGCCGGTGGTGATGACGCGGCTCGCGGGCGCGGCCGCCAGCAGCGGCATCAGCCAGGCGGCCAGCGCGAAGTGCCCGAGGTGGTTGGTGGCGAACATCAGCTCGTGGCCGTCCTTGGTTTCGCGGCGCGGCGGCTGGTCGAGCAGCACACCCGCGTTGCCGACGACCGCGTCGAGCCTGTCCAGCTCCAGCGCGTGCGCGGAGGACTCGATCGAGGAGAGGTCGGAAAGGTCCAGCCGCACGTGACGCAGGTGGGCGCCGGGGACACGGGAGCGGATGGACGACATCGCGGCCGCTGCCTTGGTGGTGTCCCGGCTGCCCAGGATGACGGTGGCCCCGGTGCCGGCGAGTTGCTCGGCGACGAAGTACCCGATACCCGCGTTGCCACCGGTGACCAGGAAGTTCGCGCCGTCGGCGCGCGGCAGCCGGTGACTGTCCCACGTCGGGGCCTGGGCTTCGGACGACATGTCACTCCTCAGAAGGCATCTGAAACTGATGTCATGTCGTCCAGTTTGGTGTCTAGGGCCGCGTCCCTTCAGTCGCCACCCCAGGCTTGCCGTGTGCCCTGATGGGAGCCTTCACAGCGTCTAACGCTGTCATGGTGGCCTTCAGGGCACGCGTGAAACGGTCGTGGCGGTATGAAACGGGCGAATGGGTGGATTTTTCGTCCTTTGTGGAGGGTAAGCGGCTTCGAAGGACAGGCGCCCGAGGCTTCGAGCGACGGCTGCTGCGACAGTTCTCAGACGCCTTCTCAGAGTTCGACCGGTCCGGGAGCCATGTCGAGACGGCGGGACCGGCTCCGACCTCTCCTCAAAGGCGCCCACCGGGGAGCCCCACACGAACGGACGGTCAGTCATGCGAGAGATCATCTACCTGGTCCACACGTCGCTCGACGGGTTCACCGAAGGCCCGGACGGGGAGTTCGACTGGGCCACGATGGGGCCCGAGCTTTCGGACTACTCCCAGGAACTGTGCACCGGGATCGGGGCCTTCGCCTACGGACGGCGGGTGTGGGACATGATGTCCGGGTACTGGCCGAACGCCGAAGCGACGTCGGACCACCCCCACGACCTGCGGTTCGCGCCGGTCTGGCGCGAGACGCCGAAGATCGTCTTCTCCCGCACGCTGGAGAAAGCCGACTGGAACACGCGGGTCATCAGCGGGGACCTCACCGAGGAGGTCACCGCGCTGAAGCGGGAGCCCGGCAAGAACATCCTGCTGACCGGTGGCGCCGAACTGCCTGCCGAACTCGGCAGGCTCGGGCTCATCGACGAATACCAGATCGTCGTTCAGCCGGTGGTGCTCGGTGGTGGCAAGCGGCCCTTCGCGGCCGGAGCCGCACGGCTCGGCCTGGAGCTGGTCGAGACACGCACTTTCGACGCACAGGCCGTGCTCCTGCGCTACCGGCCGGTGTGACGGGCCACCCGGCAGCCCGGGACGGGACGGAACCCGCCGGGCTACCGGGCTTTGGCCGCTCGCAGGGCGATCCACTGGCGCATGGCGTACTCCACCAGGGTGATCAGCGTCTGCTTGGTCGACTCGCGGTCCCGGGCGTCACACCGGATGATCGGGATGTTCGGGTCGATCGACAGGGCCTCGCGCACGTCGTTGATGTCGTGCTCGAGGACGCCGTCGAAGGTGTTCACCCCGACGATGTAGGGCAGGCCCCTGTCCTCGAAGAAGTCGACCGGCGCGAACGAGTCGGCCAGCCTGCGGGTGTCGGCGAGGACCACCGCGCCGATGGCGCCGCGGACCAGGTCGTCCCACATGAACCAGAACCGCTGCTGGCCCGGTGTGCCGAACAGGTACAGGATCAGGTCCGCGTCCAGGGACACGCGCCCGAAGTCCATCGCGACCGTGGTGGTCGACTTGTGGGGCGTCGAGTCGAGGTTGTCGATGCCCCGGCTCGCGTCCGTCATCATCGCTTCGGTGGTCAGCGGGACGATCTCCGACACCGAACCGACGAAGGTCGTCTTGCCCGCACCGAAGCCGCCCGCCACGACGATCTTCGCGGATGTCATGGTCGGGGGCGCGGTTTCCCGCGGTGCCTTAAAGCCGACGGAGTCCACTCAAAACCCTTTCCATCAACACCAGATGCGCTTCGGCGCCGTCATTGCCGGTCAACGTCTTGTGGACAGTGACCAGTCCCGCGTCCGCCGCGTCGCTGATCAGTACCCGGGCCACACCCAGCGGAACCCGCAGCGCCGAAGCGACCTCGGCCACCGATCGCGGGGTCCGGCACTCTTCCATGATCGAGAGGCTCTCGATCTGTTCTGTCACTGCATCGGGAAGGATCCCCGAGGGGAACTCCCTGGTGGAGACCAGGGTCTCCAGTTCAAGCGCGTAGTTCGACTTGGTCCGGCCGCCGGTGAGAGCGTACGGCCGCACGATCGACGTCTCCTCGGCCGGGTGAGTCTGCTCGAAGACCGCGGGCATGATGAACTCACCGCTGGGCGGACCAGGGTCGAACAGGCCGCCGGGCCGGGGCTCGACGGCGTCGGTACTGCTGCTGCCCGGCGGAGAGACTACTGAGGTCACGCGGTCTCCTTGGTCTGTCGGGTGCTCGGCCGCGTGTGCTCCGGCTGCCGAGTTCTCTCGGGACTCCTTGTTCTTCTTCCGCTTCCGACGACCACGGCCGGAATCCAGGGCGAAACCGTTGAAGACGTCGGCGAAAGTGCCGTCGTCCCCATAGCCGGCAGCGTCGTCAGCCTCCTCGTAAGGAGGCTGCTCACCCGCTCCCGGCTCTTCGCCGTGTGATCCGGACCCCGTGCTCATCGAAACATCATCCCACCGGCTCGCCGATCAGCGACCCACCCGAGCCCTGGAGTTGCGCGCGAAGCTCCGGGGTGAGGATCTGGCCGACCCGGTCGACGAGCATGGTCATCTCGTAGGCGACCTGGCCGATGTCGCAGTTGGGGGCGGCCAGGATGGCCAGGCAGGAACCGTCGCTGATCGACATCAGCACCATGATGCCGAGTTCCATTTCGACCACGGTCTCGTTGACCGCGCCCGCCTCGAAGCACCGTGCGGCGCCCTGGGTCAGGCTGACCAGCCCGGCCGCGACCGCGGCGAGCTGGTCGGCGCGGTCGAGCGGCAGCCGGTTCGACGCGCTGAGGAGCAGGCCGTCAGCCGAAACGACCACCGCGTGTGCCACCCCCGGAACTCGGTCCGCGAAGTCGTTGACCAGCCACCCGAACTGGTTCTGCTGGGGCTGGGCCGTATTCGGCGAGGTCATTCACCCTCCAGGGTTTCGTGGTTGCTGTCGGTTGCCCGGGCGGTGCGGTGCCTACCGCGCTGGACGCCCTGCTGGAAGCTGTTCAGGCGACCCCGCACGTCGTGTGCGTCGCGCTGCGGTCGCGGGTTCGCCGTGCCCGCGGGCGGTGCGGCGCTCCCGGGGAGCAACTGCTCTCCCCGACGGCGCCGGGGCAATCCTGCCGAAGTGAACGTCGACGGTGTCGACTGGGATACCGCTTGCACGGTTGCCCAGCCCTCGTCGGAACCGAATTTCCACTCGGTCGTGTCGCCGATGTCGGGCCCGGCGCTGGTCGCGACGGGCTCCGGTGCCGGAGCGGGCGGCTCGGCAGGACGCCTGCTCGGCAACGCCGGGAGCGGGCCGGACGGCCGGACGGCCGTGGGGGGCGCCACCGGCGGCATCAGCGGCACAGCGGGCGCGGGCGACATGAACGACGTCGCTGGTGCCGGTGCCGGTGCCGGTGCCGGTGCTGCCGGTGCCGGGTTGGCCGGAGCGGGCCGGGGCCTGGCTGGCGACGGCGCGGCGGGCGCCTGCTGGGCACCGTCCTGCCGGGTGACCTGCCGTCCCCGGTTGACCCCCTGCTGGAAGCTGCTGAGCCTGCCCCGGATCTCGGCCGGGTCGCGGGCGGGCAGCTCGACGTTGCGGACGGCGGGGTCGCCCTCCGGAGCGGCCATGGGCGACGGCGACGACGCCGCGGTGCCCGGCATGAGCTGCTCACCGCGCTGACGCCGGGGCAGCCCGGCCTCGGTGAAGGTCGACGGCGGCGTCTGCGAAACCGCCTGGACGGTGCGCCAGTTCTCGTCGCTGGCGAAATCCCAGCTGCGGCTGTCCTGCTCAGCCTGCTCCGTCTGCTCCGTCTGTTTAACCTCGGACGCGGGAGGAGCCACCGGAGCCGCTTCGGGCTCCTTCTTGGGCTTCTTGGCCGCCGCGTCCGGCTTGGCCGGAGCGGGCGACGTCGCCGACCGGAACCACACCGACAGCATCTCGTCGAAGATCGGCGTGGTCTCGGGCTCGGTGGGCGGCGGCGGCGGCGGGGCGACCGGGGGCGCCTGCGCGGCCTGCGCCCACCAGTCGGTCAGCGCGGAACCCTTGGCCTCGAACAACGCCTTGCCACTGGGCAGTTCGTTGTCGGGGGCGGGCGGCCTCGCCGTCTGCGGGGGCTTCGGAGCGGGCGGAGTGGGCGGCGGCGGGGGCGACTGCGGCTCGGCCTGCGGGATCGGGCTGAACAGGGCGGTGCCGGAGATCTCCAGATCGGACGGCGGCCGCGGCGCGTGCCCGTTGCTGCCGTTGGTGCCCGTCAGGCCGGTGAGACCCTCGAGGTCACTGGCCGACGGCCAGCGTTCGCCGCCCTGCGCCGGCACCACGGACCCGGTCCTGGCCAAGCCGTTGGGGGCGCCGTTGGGGGCGCCATTGGGGACACCGTTGAGCGGCTTCTGCTGACGGCGCGGCAGCGAGCCGTTCGTCGCCACGGACGGCTGGCGCCGGGTGATCGGGCCGGTCTCGGGGCCGGGGTCGGCGCCGGGCGGGGCCATCACGAGCTCGGCGGGCACCTGCACCGTGGCGCGGACGCCGACGATGTCCTTGCCACCGTGCAGTGTCACCGAGATCTGGTGGCGGCTGGCGAGCCTGCCGACCACGAACAGGCCCATGCGGCGCGAGGTCGCGAGGTCCACCGAGGCGGCCTCGACGAGCCGGGCGTTGGCCTCGCAGACCTCCGCCTCGTTCATGCCGATGCCCTTGTCGAGGATGTCGATCGAGAGCGAACCGTCGTCGGCGAGCCTGGTCGCGACCGTCACCTGGGTCTCGGGGGCCGAGAACGCGGTCGCGTTGTCGAGCAGTTCGGCGACAAGCCGCATCAGGTCGCTGGCCGCGTACCCGAGGACCCGCGCGGGCGGCGGCGTCTGCACGACGACCCGCTGGTACTGCTCGATCTCCGAGACCGCGGCGCGCAGCACGTCGGTGGTGGTGACCGGCTGCCCCGAGCGGCGTCCCGGCTCCGCGCCGGACAGCACCATCAGGTTCTCGTTGTTGCGGCGCATGCGGGTCGCGAGGTGGTCGAGCTGGAACAGCGTGGACAGCTGGTCCGCGTCCTCCTCGTCACGCTCGAGCCGCTCGATCAGCTGCAGCTGACGCTGCACGAGGCTCTGGCTGCGCCGGGACAGGTTGACGAACACGCTGCCGTAGCCGGTCCGCATCGCGGCCTGCTCGGTGGCGAGGCGCAGTGCCTGGTGGTGCACCGCGTCGAAGGCCCTGGCCACTTCGCCGATCTCGTCGTTGGCGTCGATCGGCACCGGCTGGACGTCGGTGCCCTGAGCGCGGCCCTCCTGGATGTTGCGGACCGCGTCCGGGAGCTGCTTCTCCGCGACGTCGAGCGCGCTGGCCCGCAGCACCTTCAGCGAGCGCAGCAGCTGGCGGGTGATGAGGAAGACGACGGCGACGGCGAGCACCATGGCGCCGAACAGCAGCACCGCGAGCAGTCCCGCCCCGCTGCTGGAGTCCTCGACCAGCTTCGCCGAAGCGGCGCCGAGCTGGTCCCCGAGCCGCTGCGCGACCTGGCTCAGCTGGGTGATCACCGTGTTCGACGCGCTGTTCCACTCCTCTGTGGACAGCTGGCGGAAGGCCTGGCTGGTCGAGATGCTCTGGTCGCCGAGCGCGATCTTGGCGAGCCGGTCCCGGTTCTGGAGGGACTGACCGGACACCAGCGCGCCGAAGTCCTGGCGCTGCCGCTCGGTGGCCGCGGCGGTGAAGTCGCCCAGCCGGTCGTCGAGCCGCAGTTCGGCGGAGCGGACCTCGGCGAGCTCGCTCGGGATGAGTCCCGACCTGGCGATGCCGTAGGAGACCAGCGCCTGGCTGAGCGAAAGCTGCTCCTCGACGACCTGGATGTCGTGCAGCGCGCTCGGCGTGCCGCCCAGCGCGTTGTCGCTGGCACCGGCGGCGAGCGCGGTGCCGAGCCTGAGCAGCGCGCCGGTGATGGCGGTGTAGTCGGTCACGGCCTGGGACGGGTCAAGCTGGCCGTCCGTGGCCTGGCGCCGGACGCCGCTGAGGGCGGCCAGCTGATTGGTCACGTCCAGCTGCGGCGATTCGAGGTCCGGCTGGACCTCGACCGCCTTGGCCGCGGAGGCGGCGAACGGGCCGACGGCGCGGTCGACCTCGGCGCGGGTGGCGGTCAGCTCGGGCGAGCCGCCGACGGTGCCCTCGGTGAGCACGGCGGTGGTCTGCGTGCGCTCCCGCTGGAGCCCGTCGGTCAGTGTCCTGAGCTGGCCGCTCAGCGCGATGAGTCGGTCGACGCGCTGGTAGCCGTCGGACTGGCCGACCTGGCCGGCGATGGTGGCTACGCCCAGCACCACCGCGATGATGATGGGCACCAGTGTGACGGCCGAGAGCTTGACCGGAATGCTCCAGTCACGCCAGCGCACCAGCGCCTTCCAACCGGCGGCCCACCGGGATTTCTTGGGCGGCCGGCCGAGCAGCTGCCCAACAGGCACTTGGCCTTCTCCTGCAACGGTCACGAAAGTGACTCCCTGTCCGGCGTGATGGATCCGCGTAGACGGCTCACGATGCCTCGCGCACAGCGTCCGAACCCGGCACCAGCCGGTTGATCCCGGACGAGCACGGCGCTCGGAACCACCCCGGTCGCGGGGTGCGGCGCGCGTGCAGCGCAACATGCGGAGTGCATGGTCGTGGAGATCAACTTATCGGTGCCTATCGATCACTGCGGTCAGCTGGGCCAAAGAATCGTACACCAAACCGTAGTTGGTCAATTCTGTTGGATATGCGCCTGCTGACCTGGGGAAATGGGTATTTGCCCCACCTCATGAGGGATCATTCTGCCCGTTCGCCCGGCTGGAGGGAATTCCAGTGACCGCCGAACCCGGACTTTCAGCCGGTCCGTTCACCCGATTAGCCTACGGAGGGTAGTCAGCTCTCTCGGACGATCTACTCAGCGTGCCACCAACGAGTGAGTCAAGCCCAAATGTGTGCCCAATGTTGTGGCCTTGCCTCCGCGACACACCTTCGACCCGCTCGACGTGGTGATTTATTTCGGGATCTTCGCCGCGGCCAACGGATGTTCACCGATGGGCCGCCGGGGAGACAGTTGCGGACAGTAAAACGAGCCGGTGAAGTAGCTACCGGCCGTCACCGTTGCGGGGGACGCTGAGCCCACCCCCTCCACCGTTTGCCGGATTGAGCTCCGGCGACAGCGACAGGGAGTGATAATAGGCCTCATCATTACGAGTGATCTGGCCGTGATTGTCCAACCCACGCCTTTTAAGACCCGCCGTTCCGAATCATTCCCGCAGGAAATCGAATACCCGCACGTGGGAGGCGATCGAGTGGAGCCGCCTTGTTCCGGTCACCGGTCACGTAGCTACTATGTGCGCCTCGCAGTCCGCAAGGGCAGCCCGGCACCGCCGAAAGCGCGGCACAGGCCGCCGGCCGCCACGGACGCAAGCTGCCGGAGGCACTCATGCACAACGTCGCGCGGACCCCCGCGGCGAGCAACGCGCTCGAGGAGACCGGCCAGATGCCGGTCATGTTCGAGAAGGAGCGGCCCGCCCGCCCGCCCCGGACCCGGCAGGGTCCGGACTACGACCGGATCCAGCACAGCAAGGAGTTCGTCGCGTTGCGCAAGCGGTTCCGCCGCTTCGTCTTCCCGATGAGCTTGGCCTTCTTCGCCTGGTACATGACCTACGTGTTCCTGGCGGCCTACGCCCACGACTTCATGAGCACGAAGGTGTTCGGCCAGATCAACGTCGGGATCATCCTCGGGATCGGCCAGTTCGCCTCGACCATCGTGATCATGGTCGCCTATCTCCGGTTCGCGAACCGGCGCATCGACCCCGAGGTCGCGGCGATCCGCCGCCAGGCCGGACTGGAGGACAAGTGAGCACGTCCGTGGATCTCGCGGCGGCCCTGCCGGAGAGCAACCCGATCGTGAACACCGCGGTGTTCGCCCTGTTCGTCGCCATCACTCTGTACGTGGTCTACCGGGCGAGCACCCGTAACTCCTCCACCTCGGACTACTACGCCGCGGGCAGCGCCTTCAACGGCCGCCAGAACGGTATCGCCCTGTCCGGGGACTTCCTGTCCGCGGCCTCGTTCCTCGGCATCGCCGGCGCGATCGCGATCCACGGCTACGACGGGTTCCTCTACTCGATCGGGTTCCTCGTCGCGTGGCTGGTGGACCTGCTGCTGATCGCCGAGCTGCTGCGCAACACCGGCCGCTTCACCATGGGCGACGTGCTGAGCTTCCGGATGAAGCAGCGCCCGGTGCGTGCCGCCGCCGCGACGTCCACCCTGGTCATCTCGTTCTTCTACATGCTCGCGCAGATGGCGGGCGCCGGCGGTCTGGTCGCCCTGCTGCTCAACATCCACGGCGGCTTCGGCCAGGCGCTGGTGATCGGCGTGGTCGGCCTGATCATGGTGCTGTACGTGCTGGTCGGCGGGATGAAGGGCACCACATGGGTGCAGATCATCAAGGCCACCATCCTGCTGATGAGCGGGGTGCTGATCACCGTGTTCCTGTTCGGGAAGTTCGGCTTCAGCTTCTCCAACCTGCTCTCGGCGGCCACCGACCGCAGCCCGCTGGGCGAGAAGCTGCTCGAACCGGGCGGGTCGTACGGCAAGAACGGCACCACCAAGCTCGACTTCATCTCGCTGGCGCTCGCGCTGGTGCTCGGCGCGGCCGCACTCCCCCACGTGCTGATGCGCTTCTACACGGTGCCGAACTCGAAGGAGGCCCGCCGCTCGGTGGTCTGGGCCACCTCGTGCATGTTCCTGTTCTACCTCTGCACGCTGGTGATCGGTTTCGGCGCGGCCGCGCTGGTCGGCGCCGACGAGATCAAGGGCGCCCCCGGCGGCGAGAACTCCGCCGCCCCGCTGCTCGCCCTGCACGTCGGCGGCACGCTGCTGCTGGGCATCATCTCCGCGGTGGCGTTCGCGACCATCCTGGCGGTGGTCGCCGGGCTGACCATCACCGCTTCGGCGTCGTTCGCCCACGACGTCTACGCGAACATCTTCAAGCGCGGCAAGGCCGATCCGGTCGAAGAGGTCCGCGTCGCGCGACTGACCGCGGTCGTGGTCGGCGTGCTGGCGATCGTCGGCGGGATCCTCGCCAACGGCCAGAACATCGCGTTCCTGGTGGCGCTGGCCTTCGCGGTCGCCGCCTCGGCGAACCTGTCGACCCTGCTGTACTCGCTGTTCTGGAAGCGGTTCAACACCACCGGCACCCTGTGGGGCATCTACGGCGGCCTGGTCGCCTGCCTGGTGCTGGTGATCTTCTCGCCGGTGATGTCGGGCGCCGCCGACTCGATCGTCAAGGGCGTGGACTTCCACTGGTTCCCGCTGAAGAACCCGGGCCTGATCTCCATCCCGTTCTCCTTCCTCTGCGGTTACCTCGGCACGATCTTCGGCCGGGACAAGGCCGACCCGGCCCGGCATTCCGAGATGGAGGTCCGGTCCCTGACCGGCATCGGTTCCTGACCCTTGCCTTTGTGTCGCCCTTTTTGTCATCATAATGACACAAAGGGCGACACAGGGGGAGTCATGACGGCAGCTCACGCGTCACCAGGGAAAAGCAGCTCCGTTACCTCCCCCGCGGACACCGTCGAGCCGAGCTGGTCGGAGATCGTCAAGGCCAGGACCTGGCTCGCCAAGCGCGGGATCAGGGTCAGCATGCCGACCCGCCTGCTGGCGATCAGGATCGGCGGCAGGCTGACGCAGCGCCACCTTCGCCGCTACTTCAGCTACGCAGCACTGGCCACGCTCGGCTCCCTTGGCTACTCCTGCCTGCAGTACCTGCCAGGCGTGCACGGCAGCGAGATGACCCAGAGCGCGACCCTGTTCTTCATCTACTTCGCCCTGCAGCTTTCGGTATGGCGGGGGCGGCAGCTTCGGGAACGATCCCTGGCCGCCCGGCTGTCCTCCGGATCACCCGCACCGACCGGTCGTCCCCGCTGAAGCTGCTCGGCGGCTGGTACCTCGCCTCGATCGCGGTCACCTTCCCCGGCGGTGCGGCGCTGGCTGTCGCCATCTTCGTGACGGATCCGAATCCGGGTGCGAGGACGTACGCCTGGAGCTGGTTCGGGCTGCTGGCACTGAGCGCGATCTGCACCGGAACGGTCCTGAACAGCGTCCTCAACGCCCCCACCGTGGCCGAGAACGACGCGTCGCTCGCGGTGGACGAACTGCTGCGCATCCGGGACGCCGACGAGGCCGCGCCGGCGATGTACACGCTCCCGCTCCTGTGGGACTTCCTGCTTGATGACGGCCGCCCGCCGGTCGGGTTCACCGCGCCACTCATCGGCTACATCGTGCTCAGCCTCGGGCTGTTCGCCGTAGCCCACCTCCGCCACGAGAGGCGCACCCTGCCACCCGGCAACTACGGAACCCCGGAAGCGGCATGATCCTCAGCGTGGACAGCACCTCGGCGGTGCCGCCCTTCGAGCAGATCCGGTCAGCATTGGCCGCCCGGATCACCGAACGGACGCTCGCGGTGGGCACCCGGCTGCCGACCGTCCGGCGGCTCGCCGCCGACCTCGGCGTGGCGCCCAACACGATCGCCCGCGCCTACCGCGAGCTGGAGGAGGCCGGGCTCATCGAAACCCGCGGACGAGCGGGCAGCTTCGTCGGCGCCTCCGGCGATCTCGGCCGCGAGCGTGCCCGGCAAGCGGCCGCGGCGTACGCCTCGGCGGTCCGCGAGCTGGGCTTGAGCCAGGGCGAGGCGCTCGCCATCGCCACCGCGGCGCTCGAAAGCACCACGACGGCGTACCGCACGGCGCCGGTGCTCAAGCAGCGGCCCGCCCACTGAGCGGGTCAGACGTGCAAGCCGTCGAGCACGACCGCCAGCAGGCGTTTCGTGTCCTCTGCCGAGGCGTGCTGGGCCGCCACCCCGACACCGTGGCCGAGTCGTAGGAGGTCGACGCCCGTCACGTCGGCCCGGATGGCCCCGGCCCGCTGAGCGGCGTCGACCAGCGTGGCGGTCGCGGAGTTGAGCCGCCCCCGGCACCAGCCGAACGTCTCCGAGCCGGCGTCGAGCGAGGCCTTGAGGGTCATCGCGAGTCCGTGCCGGTCCGCCACCCACGAAACCTGCTCGCCGACCCAGGCGTCCAGGGCGTCACCGGGCGTGAGCTGCTCGAGCAGGTCGAAAGCGCGCTGCGAGAGCGCGTCGATCTGCTCGCGGTACACCGCCGCCATCAGGTTCTCCCTCGTCGGGAAGTGCCGGTACAGCGTCCCAGGGCCCACGCACGCCTTCTTGGCGATGTCGTCGAGCGGGACCTCGACACCGTGCTCCGCGAACATCGCTCTCGCGGTGGTCACGATGCGCTCGTAGTTGCGCCGCGCGTCCGCGCGCATCGGACGAGCTTCGTCGGTCATCCGAGCACCTCCTCGTGCCAAACCGGAGAGATTCTCCGAATTCACTTGCATAACCGGAGACACTCTCCATATCATCGTTCTCGTCAGAGAACCGGAGACATTCTCCAGTTTAACCCATCCTGTGTCCTTGGAGTATTCCTTGACCGAGCAGACCCTTCGCAGGGAGCCGGGACAGGCCCTGATCGCACCCCGGCCGAACCGGCCGGGGCTGGCGCTGGCCATCATCCTGAGCTGCCAGCTGATGCTCATTCTCGACGCGACGGTGATGAACGTCGCGCTGCCCAGGATCCGTACGGACCTCGGGTTCACCGCCACCGGCCTGTCCTGGGTCATGACCTCGTACAGCCTCGTGTTCGGCGGGCTGCTGCTGCTCGGCGGCCGCGCGGGCGACCTGTTCGGCCGCCGCCGGATGTTCGTCACCGGCGCCGCCGTGTTCACGGTGTCCTCGCTGGTCGGCGGCTTCGCGGGCTCGGCGGAACTGCTCATCGCCGCGCGCGTCGCGCAGGGCGTCGGCGCCGCGCTGGCCGGGCCCAGCACGCTGGCGCTGATCACCACCACCTTCACCGAGGCCAAGGCGCGGATGCGCGCGCTGGCGTTGTTCTCCGCCATGGCGAGCAGCGGGTTCGCCATCGGCCTCATCCTCGGCGGCCTGCTCACCGAGTGGGTCTCGTGGCGGGCGGTGTTGTTCATCAACGTGCCGGTCGGCCTGGCCATCGTGACACTCGCGCCGCGGTTCGTGCCCGACCCGCCGCGACGCCCGGCCCGCCTGGACCTGCCGGGCGCGATCACCGGCACCCTGGGAGTCGCGTCCCTCGTCTACGGGTTCACCCGCGCCGCGTCGGACGGCTGGGGCGACACGGTCACCCTGGCCTCGGTCACGGCGGGTCTCCTGCTGCTGGCCGGGTTCCTCTCGCTGGAGCTCCGGATGCGGCAGCCCCTGGTCCCGCTGCGGCTGTTCGCCGACCGCAACCGCGCGGCGGCCTTCGCCGGCTACTTCCTTGGCCCGATGGCGATGATGTCGATGTTCTTCTTCCTCACCCAGTTCCTGCAGGAGGTCCGACACTTCACCGCCCTCGCCACCGGCTTCGCGTTCCTGCCGATGGCGGTCGGGATCTTCACGCTCAGCAGGCTCATCCCCCGGCTGCTCCCCCGCTACGGCCCGAAACCGCTGGCCGTCACGGGCACGCTGATGATGGTCGCGGGCGTCGGCTGGCTGACCCGGCTGACGGCGGACACCGGCTACTTCGGGGGACTGTTCGGCCCGATGGTGCTGATGGGTCTCGGGGCCGGGATGGCGTTCGCGCCGCTCAACATCATCATCATGGCGAGCGTGCCCACCGAGGACGCGGGCGCCGCGGGCGGCGTGCTGCAGACGATGCAGCAGGTCGGTGCGTCACTGGGGCTGGGGATCCTGATCACCGTGTTCGGCACGGCCACCCGCACGGCGGCCGCCGGCGGCACCACCGGCACCGAGCTGCTGGTCAGCGGCATGACCTCGGCGTTCACCGTGGGCACCGCGATCGCCGGGCTCGGTTTCCTGGTGGCGCTGACGTTCCGGCGGCAGCGGGACTAGGTCGCTGGTCTCTGGCCAATCAAGTTCGCGGTCGAACAGATTTACCAGACCCGGCCTAGAGCTTCTCGCCCGCCCGCACCCGGTGGGTGACCCGGCGCTCGACCAGGAACGAGACGAACGGGACGCAGCCCGCCAGCAGGACGAGCACGGTGCCCTTGATCGACCAGCGGGCCTTGATCGCCAGGTCGATGGTCAGCACCAGGTAGATCATGTACAGCACGCCATGGATCGGCGAGTAGATCGCCGAAGGCTCCGGGTTGTCGAAGCCGTAGCGCAGCACCATCACGAAGCACAGACCGAGCAGGCCGACACCGGTGACGTAGGCGGCCGTGCGGAACCGCAGCAACGGGCCGTGCAGAGCCGTGCTCTTCGCGCCGGCGGACGCCGAGTCGTCAGTTCGGGTGGTCATGGGTTCGGACCTCTCTGGCGGGACTAGCTGGTCTGCTGGTCGCGGGCGTTCAGCTCGCGGAGGTAGCGGTTGTACTGGGCGAGCTCGTCGTCCTCGGGCACGGGGGCGGCCGTCACGGCCGGACGGCGAGGGGGCCGGGGCGCGGGCACGTCGACGGGGGCGTGCCCCCACTCGGCGTTCCCGCTCTTCGGCGTCTCCGGCTGACCGGCCAGGCCGCGCAGCTTGCGGATCCGCCAGAACATGAACGCCGGGAAGAGCCCGAACAGCGGCCACTGCAGCACGTAGCCGAGGTTCTGGAAGGTGCCGCTGGCCGAGGCGAAACGTTCCCACTGCCACCACGCGAGCCCGCAGCACAGCGCGAGACTCGCCAGGCAGACCAAGGCGATGCCGAGGCGGCGCGTGGTGCGGGAATACTCGGGCACGGAACCGACGCTAGCACTCACGGGAAAGTGATCCCGCGCTCATCCCCGCGTCTTGATGGTCTGCGCGGCCTTGGCGTAGCCGTCCGCCAGCCCGAAGACCTTCTGGGCGTACTCGGTGGAATTGTTGTACGACAGGATCCCGGACCACCAGCCCGCCGCGCTCGCCATGTCGCGGCCGTTGACGCACAGGTAACGGGCGGCGGCGAGCGCGGCGTCGTCGATCTGCTGCGGGTCGCCGAGCCCGTCGCCGTTGCCGTCGGACGCGTACTTGCGCCAGGTGCTGGGGATGAACTGCATCGGGCCGACGGCCCGGTCGGTCACCGGGTCGCCGTCGAGGCTGCCGCCGTCGGTGTCGCCGATCGCCTTGACCCCGGACGAGCCGTCGAGCGGGACGCCGATGATCGGCTTGGACGGGCGGCCGTCGGCGCCGAGCACCGCGCCGCCGTACTGGCCGTGGTTGGACTCGATGCGGCCGATACCGGCCAGCGTCGCCCAGGAGATGCGGCAGCCTGGCTGGGTGGAGCGCATCGCGATTTCGGCGTTGCCGTACGCCATCAGCGCCCTGGCCGGGACGCCCACCACGGGCGCGGCACCGGCGGCCCAGTCCTGCAGCGGGTTCTTGCCCGGCTGCTGGGTCTGCGCCTGCCGCGGCAGCGTCTGCGGACTCGCGCCGCCCGCGACGGTCACGTTCACCGGAGCTATCGAACCCGGCTTGACGTCGGCGGCCTTGACCTGCAGTGCGGGGATCTCAGTGGTCGTCGGACCGGCCACCGGCGTCGACGCCTTGGTCACCAGCCAGATCCCGCCACCCGCGACCGCCAGCACGGCGAGAACGATCACCAGCCTGCCGACCACGGCGGCACCGGCCGTCCTCGCGGGGCGCGGCGGTGCCGGGGCGGCCGGGGCCGCGACTTCGTCCTCGGATTCGGGGGTGGTGCGCACGAACAAAGTCCTCCAGCGTGGCGGGCGGATCATCAAGGCCCGAGCGTATTCGCGGATCCGCTCAGACACACAACGAGCTCGCGCAGGTTAGCGTTACGCGAGTCGCCGATTCACCGTCGCCACGCCGGTTCACCCGGCCGTGGCACCTCTTCTCGCACTGTGGACTAAGCGGACTTCTGCTGCCGCGCCAACCGGGCCACGCACCACGCGGGAGCGCTGCCCCGGCGCAGGTGCTGCAGGACGGTCATCGGGCCGAGCCTGCGGCTGAGGTCCGAGGGCGCCAGTCCGGCGGCCCGGTAGTCGAGCGCGCGCTGGTCCAGCGGGCTGATCCCGGCGTCCCACCACAGCTCGGCCTCTTCGACCCCGCCGACCATCTGCCACCAGCCGGCGGCCGCGGTGAGCAGCTCGTCGGGCACATCGGGCAGCCGAGCCCGCATGGCCTCGAGGTAGCCGGGGTCGGCCGGGTCCACCTGGGCCCAGCGGCCCGCACCCGAACGCGCACGCTGACCCGGGATACCGGGCGCTTGGCGGGGTGCGTCGGCCAGCCACGCGGAGGCGATGCGGTCGACCTCCGCCTCCTCGGGAGTCTGCTCGCGTTCGGCAGCCCACTGCCGGATCAACGCGTCCACTCCGGGATCTCCGGTCATCCCTGCCTCCTCATGTTCCCCGACTGACAAGTCACGACTGAACGAGCCACAGAAAGCTGTGAATTCTTTACGGAGCTGCGAAACCTTGCGTAGGAAACCGAACTCGGCGAGGCCTGGGAACGGCTGATCACGCAATGTGAGCACCGTAGGGCCGGGGTGGCTCAGAACGCCAGAGTTCCCAGCGCATGAATTCCTCGACCTGCGCCTTAACCGCCCCAATCCACCCGGATGGTCGAGTGAAGGTCTCGAAATCGCATGCCAGTAACACTGAGTCACACTTGCTGGTGAGAGCGCACAGTAGTCGGAAAACACAGCAGCGGTAAACGACAACGAGGACCGGCGCCGCGGTGCGGCGCCGGTCCTCGTTTGCCGGAAATCAGCGGAAAAGGCTTCTCACGAAGGTGACGATCGCTTCGGCGCCCTGTTTGAGCCAGCCGAGGACGTTGTGCACCGCGTCGGCGGACTGCGTCGGCTGGGTGATCAGGAAGAAGAGCACCAGCGCGACCACCCCGACGATGAGGATCTTCTTGAGGTTCGGCGACATAACTCCATCCGATCAGTTCTCGGCCCATCCTCCCCGGCGGACCGGGTTTGTGACAGACCATCACACCGAAGTGTCCACAAAGTGACTCCACGCGGACGGCGAGCCGGGTTCCACTCTAGGAGATCATGCCTCCGGGCACACGGAAGGCGCCGAGTTGATCGACGGGCGCCCCCGGCCGGGCCGTAGGCTCGGGCCGATGGACGAGGCCACCGAAGACAGCGAAGTCCCGCTCCGGCTGCGGCCGGTCGCAGAGGACGACCTGCCGATGATGGAAACGCTGACGAACGACAGGGCCGCCGCCGGCGAGTTCCAGTGGTTCGGCTGGCACGACCCGGCTTTCGTGCGCCGGCGGTGGGCCGACAACGGCATGCTCGGGGCGGACCAGGGCATGCTGATGGCGGTACTGGGCGGGCGGCGGATCGGTTTCGTCTCCTGGCACCGCACGCGGACGGGCTCGACCTCCTACTGCTGGAACATCGGCCTGGTGCTGGCGCCCGAGGCCCGCGGCCACGGGCACGGCACCCAGGCCCAGCGCCTGCTCGTGCGCTACCTGTTCGCGCACACACAGATGAACCGCGTCGAAGCCACCACGGAGATCGGCAACCGCGCCGAGCAGCGAGCGCTCGAGAAGGCGGGCTTCCTGCGCGAAGGAGTGCTGCGCGGCTACGGCTTCCGCGACGGGAAATGGCGCGACAACGTGCTCTACGCCGTCGTCCGCAGCGATGTGGAGAGCTGGGACGACGACGTCGAGCAGGCACGCGTCAGGCGATGACGCCCGCTTCCCGCAGCTTCTCCAGGTCCGCCCCGCCGACACCCAGCTCGGCCAGCACCTCGGTGGTGTCGGCGCCCCTTTCGTGCGGGGCTTCCGGGGTCGCGGGCGGGGTCCGGTCGAACTTCGGCGCCGGCGCGGGCTGCACGACCCCGCCGATGTCGACGAAGGTGCCGCGGGCCGCGTTGTGCGGATGCTCGGCGGCCTCCCACGGCGTGAGGACGGGCGTCAGGCAGGCGTCGGTCCCCTCCGCGCGGGCGACCAGCTCGTCGCGGGTGAACTTGCCGATCGTCTCGGTGAGGATCTTGCGCAGCTTCGGCCATTCGCTCTTGTCCACGTGCACCGGCAGCTCTTCGGCGTCGAGGCCGAGGACCTGCACGAGATCGCCCCAGAACCGCATCTCGATCGCGCCGACGGCCACGTACTTCCCGTCGGCCGTCTCGTAGGTGTCGTAGAACGGAGCGCCGCCGTCGAGCAGGTTGTCGCCGCGCTCGCCGCCCCACACGCCCGACGCGCGCAGCCCGTGCAGACTCGTGGTGAGCAGCGCGGCGCCGTCGGTCATGGAGGCGTCGACGACCTGTCCCTTGCTCGACGAAGTCCGTTCGTACAGCGCGGCGAGGACGCCCATCGCCAGCAGCAGCCCGCCGCCGCCGAAGTCGCCCACCAGGTTCAGCGGCGGCACCGGCCGCTCCCCCAGCCGCCCGATCGGCTCCAGCGCGCCGGCGATGGAGATGTAGTTGATGTCGTGCCCGGCGGCGGGCGCGAGCGGGCCGTCCTGGCCCCAGCCGGTCATCCGGCCGTACACGACCCGCGGGTTGCGGGCGTGCACCTGCTCGGGGCCCAGCCCCATCCGCTCGGCCACCCCCGGCCGGAAACCCTCGATGAACACGTCCGCCGTGTCGACGAGCTTGAGCACCAGCTCGACACCCTCGGGGGTCTTCGTGTTCACCCCGATCGTGCGGCGGCCGCGGGTCAGCGGGTCGTTCGGGAAGGCCAGCACGTCCGCGCCGGGAGTCGCCCGGTCGACCCGGACGACTTCGGCGCCGAGGTCGGCCAGCATCGTGGCGGCGAACGGCCCCGGTGCCAGCCCGGCGAGCTCGACGACCTTGAGCCCGCTCAGTGGGCCAGTCTTCATCTACTTCGTCCTTTCCTTACCGGTCAGGGGTTTCACAGTGTCCTGGAGATTATTTCCTTCATGATCTCGCTGGTGCCGCCGAAGATCCGCGAGATCCGGATGTCGGCCCACGCCCGCGCGATCGGGTACTCGGTCATGTAGCCGTAGCCGCCGAACAGCTGCAGGCACTCGTCGACGACCTTGTTGACCCGCTCGGTGGTCCACAGCTTCGCCATCGCCGCGCCCTGCACGTCGAGCTCCTTGCGCAGGTGCCGCTCGATGCACTGGTCGAGGTACGCGCGGGACACGGCGGCCTCGGTCGCCGCCTCGGCCAGCTTGAACTTCGTGTTCTGGAAGTTGTAGATCGGGCGGCCGAAAGCCGTGCGTTCCTTGGTGTAGGCGATGGTCTGGTCGATCGCGGCCTCCATCCCGGCCACCGCGCTGACCGCGATGATCAGCCGTTCCTGGGGCAGCTGCAGCATGAGCTGGACGAAACCCTGGCCCTCGGCGTCGCCGAGCAGGTTGGCCGCGGGCACGCGGACGTCGTCGAAGAACAGCTCGGCGGTGTCCTGGCCCTTCAGCCCGATCTTGTCGAGCACGCGGCCGCGCCGGAAGCCCGCCGCGGTCGTCTCGACGGCGATCAGGGACACGCCCTGCGCCCCCGCGTCGGGGTCGGTCTTCACCGCGACGACCACGAGGTCGGCGTGGAAACCGTTGGTGATGAAGGTCTTCGCGCCGTTGATGACGTACTCGTCGCCGTCGCGGACCGCGCGGGTCTTGATGCTCTGCAGGTCGGAGCCGGTGCCGGGCTCGGTCATCGCGACGGCGCCGACGAACTCGCCGCTGGCGAACTTCGGCAGCCACTCCCGCTTCTTCTCCTCGGAGGCGTACTCGAGGATGTAGTGCGCGACGATTCCATTGTGGACGGAGATGCCCCACGCGCTGTCGCCGGACCGCGCCTGCTCCTCGTACAGCACGGCTTCGTGGGCGAACGTCCCGCCGCCACCGCCGTAGGCCTCGGGGATCGACAGCGCGAGCAGGCCGACCTCGCCTGCCTTGGTCCAGAGCTCGCGGTCGACCTTCTTCTCCTGGGCCCAGCGCTCCTGGTGCGGGACGAGTTCCTTCTGGAAGAACGTCCGGGCGAGATCCCGGAGGTCCTCGAGCTCAATGTTGCTCCACGAACTCTGCTGGATCTGCAACGGCACGGCGAACGCCTCCTGATCACGACTGGCTGGAAAACATGACGCTAAGGATGTAAGTTACAACCGGAATGTACATCCGTACCGGACTGCACGTAAAGCACTCGAGCGGGGAGTTGATGTGACCGAGGCGACACGCGAGGTCCCCCCGCGCTCCCACCGGACCCAGGCCGAGCGCCGCGAGCAGACCCGCACGGCCCTGCTCGACGCGACCATCGACTGCCTGGTCGAGCTCGGCTACGGGCGGACCTCGGTTCAGGAGATCTGCGCGCGGGCCGGGGTGTCCAAGGGGGCGGTGCAGCACCACTTCGCCGCCAAGGCCGAGCTGATGGCGGCCGCGGTCGAGCACCTCACGACCAAGCTGCGCGGGCGGATGGCGGCGTCGCTGGACGAGCTGCCGGGCGGCGCCTCCGGGGTGGCTGCGGCGATCGACCTGCTGTGGGAGGGCTACTCGGGCACGTTGTCCACGGCGGTGACCGAACTCTGGGTGGCCGCGCGAACGGACCCCGAGCTGCGCGCGGCGATCCGGCCGGTGGACCGGGCGCTCGGGCGCTCGACGCTGGCGCACATCACCACCGTCGCGGGCGATCTGCCCAAGGAGCGCGCGGAGCTGCTGTTCTGGCTGACCGTGAACCTGACGCGCGGGCTGGCGCTCGACGCGGAACTCGGCGGCGACCCCGGCCGGCGGCGTCAGCTGCTCGCGGAATGGAAACGGATCGCCGTCCTGCTCTACGAGGACGCGCGCTGACACCACGGTGACCGCGGCACTTATCCCCGGCCGCGATCCATGATGGAATTCGTTGCCGGACAAGCGCGCCGGCGAGGGGAGCCTGCCATGACCACGCCGCAGTTCCGGCCGCCGCAGCCGCAGTACCAGCCGGGGCCACCACCGCCTCCGCCGCCGCCCGGCCCGCCCTCGCCAGGGCCGTCGAAGCTGATCGCGTCGATCCTGGCCGCGGTGACCGCCGTGCTGGCGCTCGTGGGCTCGTTGCTGCCGTTGAACGTGCTGAAGCAGAGTTTGAGCGCGGAGCGGACCATCATCCAGACGGTCACCGCGTGGTCACGGACCAGCGACCCCGCTCCCACCGGCGCGCAGGCCGACTACTACGCGAGCACGCACGTCGCGTACTACGGCGTCCCGCTGACGCTGCTCGCCGTCGTCCTGCTCGCCGCCGCCGTGCTGGGCGTACTCACAGCGCGACGCGTGGAGGGCAACGGCACCCGGAACCTGCTGCTGATCGGCGGTTCCGGCCTCGTGGCGACGGTGTTGACGCTGGGCATGGACGTCTCGTCGGTACTGAGCTACGAACACACCGACGACACCATCAAACTCGAGTACTCCACCGGGCTCGGCTTCTGGCTCGAGATCGCCGCCGGGGTCTTGGCGCTCGCGGCCGTCGTCCTGATCCTGGTGCCCGCCCGCCGCCACCGCACGGACTACGCGCCCCAGTTCGCGCCCCCGGGCTACGAGCAGCAGTACGTCCGGACCTTGCCGCCGCAGGAACAACAGCCCCCGCAGCCGATGCAGCAGGCCTACCAGCCGCCGGTCCAGCAGTACGGGCCGCCTTCGCAGCCGTTCCCGGTGCCGCCTCAGCAGCACCAGCAGCAACAGCCGCCCCTCTTCCCACCCGATTAGCCGCAATACATGAAAGTTATTCACTTTTACTGGACAGTCCCCGTACCGACGGTATGATCTACTCGTCGGTAACCTCGCGCGCCGCCGCGCGGCACGGAAACGGAGACGTCATGACCAGCACGACGCCGGCCAGCACGGACCACGACACGCTTGATCAGGCCACCATCGGCGGAGTGCCCGGAGCACCGACCGCCGCTCGCGCGGCCGAACTGATCGGGCGGGTCGCCGGGGGCAAGGACAACGCCCCAGTCAGGATGCGGGCGCCCTTTACCGGCCTCGCGATCACCACGATCCCCCAGGCGACCGACGCCGACGTCCGAGCGGTCTTCGCTGACGCCAGGCAGGCCCAGGAGTCCTGGGCCGCGCGCCCGGTCACCGAACGGCAGCGGGTGCTCATCCGGCTGCACGATCTGGTGCTCGAACGGCAGCAAGAGGCCCTCGACCTGATCCAGGTCGAGGCTGGCAAGGCACGGATCGACTCGTTCGACGAGGTCAGCGCGACCGCGCTGGTGGCGGCTTACTACGGCAAGCACAGCGCGAAGTTCCTGAAGCCGCGCAAGCACCCGGGCGTCATCCCGCTGCTCACCAGGGCGGGCGAGATCCGGCACCCGAAGGGCGTCGTCGGGGTCATCTCGCCGTGGAACTACCCTCTGGCGCTGACCGCGATGGACGTACTGCCCGCGCTCGCGGCGGGCAACGCGGTGGTGCAGAAACCGGACAACCAGACGGCGCTGTCCGCACTGTGGCTGCACGAGCTCGCCGAAGAGGCCGGGCTGCCTGCCGGGGTCTGGCAGGTCGTGCTGGGCCGCGGCTCCCGCATCGGCGACGCACTGGTCGAGGAGTCCGACTACCTCTGCTTCACCGGCTCGACCCCCACGGGCAAGACACTGGCCGCGCAGGTGGCACAGCGGCTGACGAGCTACTCGCTGGAGCTCGGTGGCAAAAACCCGATGATCGTGCTGCCCGACGCCGACGTCGCCAGGGCCGCCGCGGGCGCGGTGGTCGCGTGCTTCTCCTCCGCTGGCCAGCTGTGCGTGTCGGTCGAGCGGATCTACGTGCACGAGACCATCCGCGAAGAGTTCACCCGGCAGTTCGTCGCCAAGACCGCGGCGCTCAAGCTCGGCGGCTCACTCGACTACACGGCCCAGATGGGCTCACTGACCTCGGAAGACCAGCTCTCGACCGTGTCAGCCCACGTCGAGGACGCACGCAGGACCGGGGCGACCGTCCTGACCGGCGGCAGGCCCCGCCCGGACCTCGGCCCGCTGTTCTACGAGCCGACCGTCCTCACCGACGTCACCGACGCCGCGAAACTCTTCGCCGAAGAAACCTTCGGCCCGGTCGTGTCGGTATACGGCTACACCGACGTCACCGACGCGATCGAGCAAGCCAACGACACACCGTTCGGACTCAACGCCAGCGTCTGGTCACGCAACGGCCGCGCGGGCTGGGAAGTCGCGGCACGACTGAAAGCCGGGACAGTCAACGTGAACGAGGGCTACGCGGCGACGTTCGGCAGCGTCAGCGTCCCGATGGGCGGCATGAAGGAATCCGGCGTCGGCCGCCGCAACGGCTCCGACGGACTCCTGAAGTACACCGAATCCCAATCGATCGCGATCCAGCGCGGCCTCGCCCTGCGCCCCGGACGAGGCATCCCGCCCAAACTCTGGGCCCGCGGCATGACGGTGAGCATGCGCTTGCTTCGCAAGCTTCGCTGATTCTTTTGGCCGGCGCGCTCACAAACTCGCGCCGCCAGGTCGTTCTTTTGGCCGGCGCGCTCACAAACTCGCGCCGCCAGGTCGCCCCTGGCATCGCTTGTCAGTGCGGCTGTTGCTCTATGGGGGCGACCTGCCGTCGCGAGTTGGGGGGCCCTGGCGGGCCCGAAAGAGGGCGCGCGGCGTGAAGTCTCCACCTCGCAGAGCTCGGCGGAGACCCTGTGGTCCCGGCGAAACTCTTGTGGCTGGGTTCTGTGGTGCGTGTTGGGGCTGAGTCTTGGCGGTTCCGCACACCGTTGATTTTTGCCGTGAACGGTCCGTTCATGGCGCGCGCGGGGGCGGGGTGGCTGTCGCTGAAGGCGCGCGTTGAGGGCTCTGGGGTTCGGTCAGGGGGATGGGGTTGGGGTTGGGGTTGAGAGGAGGCCTCGGTCGTAGGCGATGGCGACGGCTTCGGCGCGGCGGCTCGCTCCTAGCTTGGCCATTACTCGGGAGAGGTGGACGCTGACCGTTTTCTCGCTGATGTAGAGCTCTTCACCCACCTGACGGTTTGTGCGGCCGAGGGCGACACGCTCCAGTACGTCACGTTCGCGGTCGGTCAGGCGGTCGACGGCCTCGCGGCGGGGTAGCTCGGCAGCCGCTCCCGGCAGGCTGACGCGGGCTCGGTGACTCACGTCGCGGACGGCGTCGCGCAGCGGCACCGCGCCCAGCCGCTCGGCGACTGTGTGCGCCGCCAGCAGCTCCTCGGCCGCGATCTCCGCGGAGACCTCGACGCCCGAGACCAGCAGCGCCTCCGCGTGGTGCCAGCGGCAGATGGCCTGCTCGTAGATCGCGCCGTACCCGAACGCCTCGACCGCGCGGGCCCACAAGGCCGGGTCCGGCTGCCCGGCCAAACCGCTCGCGGTGGCCTCCAGCCGGGCCAGCCACGCCAGCCCCTCGGGGCCGAGCGAGCCCGATCGCGGTAGGCCGTGCAGCGCACAACGACGCCCGTGCGCGAGCATCTCCTCCCCGGCCAGCGTCGCGACCGCCAGCTTCTCCCGATCGCCGCGGACCCTGGCGTCGGCGGCGAGCGCAGCCGCCGCGGCCACCCCGAGCGTGGCGATCCGGATCCCGCCCAGCAGCGACGGCTCCACGTCCTCCAGCCAGCCGATGAGCTCCTGCGCGTGCCGCACCGCGGCGGTGTGGTCCCCGCGCCAGTGCGCGAGCTGGATGGCCGCGTCTCCGCTGGACAACGCTATCTGGACGTCGCCGCCCCACTGGGAACGCAGGGAGGGCACCAGTTTGCCCGCCTCCTCGAACCGGCCCCTGGCGACGACGATCAGCGCCCAGACCGCGAGCATGCGAGCCGCGACCGCGCTCGACACACCACGCCCCGCGCGGCTCGCGCCGTCCTCGCCAGGCCAGTCCCCGCTGAGGTAGCGCAGCAACAGGTGCCGGGCGCGGATCTCCAGGCCGTAGGTACTCCAGGTCAGGCCGGACTCTTCGGCCCGCCGCATGCCCTTGGCCGCGAGCGTGATCGCGGCCCCGAGCTCGGCCTGGTCGTCGTAGCTCAGCGCGAGGAAGTACAGCGCGCGCAGCTCGACGTTGAGCGCGTTGGCGTCCCGCGCTTTGCGCACCGCCTGGTTCAGCCGCTCCCGCGCTTCTTCCTTGTCCCCCGCGGAATCCGCGAGCGTGCCGAGGGTGACCAGCGCCGACGCCTCCGCGCCGCCCGCGCCCACGGCCCTGGCGTCGGCCACCGCCGCCCGCGCGCTGCTCAGCGCCTCCTCCGGCTGGTCGATCACCCGCTGGATGCCCGCCCTGGTCGCCAGCACCCACGCGCGGACCGAGCTGGGCCCGGTGTCGGCCACCAGCTCCCACGCACGGCCGATGGCTTCGACGGACTCGTCGATCGTGCCGTCCTGCGAGAGCACCGCCTCCGAGAGCCGCCGCCAGACCCGCGCGGCGCGCTCCGCCGACATGTCCGGTGTCAGTGCCTGTGTCGCCGAGCGGGCATACGCCACCGCCCTGTCCGGCTCGCCGGAAGTGCCCGCGAAATAAGAAGCCTCGTGGAGCAGCTTGAGCTCGTCGACGTCCTCGGGACGGCCGGCTTCCGGCACCGCGTCCCAGATGGACAGTGCCTGCTCGACGTGGCGCAGCGCCGCACCCGGCGCGCCCAGCTTCTCCGCCTCGTCCATCGCGCGCAGCAACGCGGGCAGCGCGGTGGCGAAGTCCATGCTTTCCAGGCTGTGGTGCGCGAGTTTCGCGTCGTGGCCGCGCCCCTGCGGGCGGGCCTGGATCCGCGACGCGTACGCCGCGTGCATCCTCGTCCGCTCCCCCGGCAGCAGATCGCCGTACACCGCTTCCTGCAGCAACGCGTGCCGGAACGCGTAGAAACTCTTCTCCACCACCAGGACGTGGTGCTGGATGGCCTCGCGCAGCGCCTCGTCCAGCTCGAACTCGCCGAGCCCGGACACCTCGGTCAGCGCCGCGTGCGCCACCCCCTCGTTCGCCACGGACACCACCCGCAGCACCCGCCGGGTGTCCGCGGCGAGCCGTTCCAGGCGGGCGAGCAGGACTTCGGCGAGCCCGGCCGGCAGGTCACGGCACTCGGCCGAGGACGCGAGGAGCTCCTCGACGAAGAACGGGTTGCTCTCGGCCCTGGCCACGATGCCGGCCACCGTCTCGGCGGAGATCGGTTCCTCGGCCAGCGCCTCGACGAACGCGCGCCCGTCGGCCGCGCCGAACGGGCGCAGGTCGATCCGCTCCACCGTGGCCAGGCGCACCAGCTCGGCGAGCAGGCCGCGCAGCGGATGACGCCGATGCACGTCCTCCTCCCGGTAGCTGGCCACCACCAGCAGCCGCTGGGCCCGCAGCCTGGTGAGCAGGAAGGACAACAGGTTCCTGGTCGAACCGTCCCCCCAGTGCAGGTCCTCCAGCAGGATCACCACCGGCCGCTGCTCGGCGATCTCGGTCAGCACCCCCAGTACAGCGTCGAAAAGCTGGAGCTGACCGAGATCCTGTTCCGGGCGTGGCCGTTGCATGGCCTCACGTTCGGTGGAGGTGGACTGCCCGTGCTCCGCGGCCGTGAACGGCTCCGGCTCCTGGACCTGCGGCAGCAGCCTGCCCAGCGCCGTCCTGACCCGCACGGCACCCGCCACCACCGGATCCGCCGAGCCCGCCAGCGGCGCCAGCGCCTCGGCGAACGGGAGGTACGGCAGGCCGCCGTCCCGCACGTCGATACACCGGCCGGTGAGGATGAGCGCACCACGAGAACCGGCGTGCTCACCGAGCGCGGTGAGCAGCCGGGTCTTGCCGACGCCGGCGTCCCCGGAGAGCAGCACCGCGCCGGCTTCGCCCCGTTCGGCACGGGCGAAGGCGGCACGGAGCTGCCGCATCTCCTGGGTGCGGGCGACGAGCGGGATTCCAGAGCCAAGACGGGGCACGAGATGCATTGTTGCCTACCCGTCCGACAATTTCGTCAGGGTTTTCGCCGTCAGCGTCATCGACTGCCTCTAACGGGTGGTCTCACGCGAGCCGGCTGCCAGCCGGCCCAGCTCCCGGCGCTCCTGTGCGGGCACCTCGACCACGGACCTGCCTGCCCGCAGCCGCCGACGCGTCCGGCGAGCCCGGCCCACCCAGACGCTCCGGCCTGCCTTGTGCATTTCCTCGGTGCGGTAGGCCACTTCGGCCATGACCCCGATGAGCAAAGCATCGCTGTGCACGATGTCCCCCTAAGGTTCGGACTTCTCTGTTGGTATTGGTCAGAGTCGTCCTGAGGGAGCACCCCCGGCATCGGGTGAACGCCTAAGACCTGCCGTGAATCGACCCCTTACTCCCGCCTATTCCCAGCTCGGCGGAAGTAAGGGGTCGATGAACCAGCGTCTTCGGCAGGCCTCAGCCCCGGTCGGGGCCGCCGGCGCGCACGGCGTCCAGCAGCCCGAGCCAACCCGAGGGGGACAGGCGGAACGCTCCCCCCGCGGGGTCCTTCGAATCGCGGACGGCGGTCTGCCCACCGGTGAACGCGATCTCCACGCAATCGTTGCCCCCACCGCTGTAGCTGCTCTTGCGCCAGTGGGCATGGACGAGTTCGTTGTCGGACTTCATGGTCCCCACTCCTTATCTCTGTGCTGGAAACGGTCGGTGCACTGCATCCGGCGAAGCCGCCTGTTCGGCGAACCGGCCTGCCGCCTCGGCGATCACCTCGACCGAGTCGTCCGGCTTCAGCGCCGCGGCTCGCAGGTGGTCGAACATCAGCGTGTATCGCCGGACGTCTTGGGGTTCTTCCAGGTAGAGGCCGGTGGACGTGCTGTCCACGTACACGACGTCCGCGTCCGCCTGCTCGGGGAAGCCCATGATCAGGAACGGGCCCTCCATCCCCGGGTGCGCCCCCGCGCCGAAGGGCACGATCTGGATGGTCACGTTGGGTTTGGCGGCGAGGGCGACCATGCGGTAGAGCTGCTCGGCCATCACCTCGGGGCCACCGACCATGCGGTGCAGCACGGCCTCGTCGATCACCGCCCAGTACTCCGGCGGCGACGGGTCGGTGAACAGCTCCTGGCGGGCCATCCTGGCCGCCACCCGGCGCTTGATCTCGACCTCTTCGGCGTCGGGGCGCATCGCCCTGATCACCGTGCGGGTGTAGCGCTCGGTCTGCAGCAGCCCGGGCACCAGCAGCGCTTGGAACGCGCGCAGCGAGCTCGAGTCGGCCTCGAGGCCCACGAAGGTCCCGGTGAACACCTCGTTGTAGGCATGCCACCAGCCGCGCTTGCGGGCCTCCCTGGCGAGCTGGACCAGTGCCTCCTGCTCGTCGCCGGCGATGCCGTAGAGCTCGAGCATGTCGCGGGCGTCACGCGGGGTGACGCCGACGTGCCCGGTCTCGATCCGGCTCACCTTGGAGGCGGAGCATTCGAGCTTCTCGCCGACCTCGTCGATCGTGAGCTCGGCCGCTTCCCGCAACCGCCGCAACTCGCTCGCGAGTCTCCGGCGGCGAACGGTGGGCCCTTGACCCCTCGCCATGACGGCACCTCCGGATCAGCATCGGCTTTGACGACCATTATCCAGTGCCATATCTAACCAGTCGGCAGCGCACCCGGTGAGACGTTGACAAGCCCCTGGACGGAGCAGTTCGATCACGGACGAGCAATTTGCAGATGGCCGTTGTATCCTGGCATCATGCACCGGCGGGGATGGCCCCGACCAGTGCGGATGCTGTTGTCCGGCCCCACGGTACGGGAGCCTCGCGACAGCACACAGACGGAAGGCCCGGGATTGTCCCCCGATCGGTCCCGGGCCTTCTTTCCATCACCAGCAAATGTTTTGCGATATCGCCGCGATAATCCACTGAAATCACCCGCAAGAGTGACGCCCTAGGTAGTCCATTGGGCGTTCGGTTACGGAACTCGCAGCAAGCCCTCTTGGACCACAGTCGCGATGAGGGTGCCGACGGCGGCGAAGAACCGCCCTTGGGCGAGGCCCCGCGCCCCGGAGGCCGAGGGCGAGGCGCTGTCGTAGAGGAACCACTCGTCCGCGCGGAACGGCCGGTGGAACCACAGCGCGTGGTCGAGGCTCGCGCCGACCACCCCGTCGAGGTCCCAGTAGACCCCGTGGCGCGCCAGCACCGAGTCGAGCAGAGTCATGTCGGAGGCGTAGGTCAGGACGCAGACGTGCAGCAGCTGCTCGTCGCCCAGTTTGCCGTCGGCCCGCATCCAGACCTGGTTGCGGGCCGGATGCGCGCCGGTCTGCCGGGTGACCCACGGCGGATCGTTGACGTAGCGCAGGTCGATCGGGCGCGGCCGCTCGCGCAGGCCGATGTCGAAGCCCTCGGCGCGCTCGGTCAGCGTCGGCAGCGACTCGGGGCCGGGCACGTCCGGCATGTCCTCGGAGTGCTCGATGCCCGGTTCATGCTTCTGGAAGGATGCCGAAAGCGAGAAGATCGCCTTGCCGTGCTGGATCGCGAGCACCCGGCGTGTGGTGAACGAGCGCCCGTCACGGGTGCGGTCGACCTCGTAGATGATCGGCACGCTCGGGTCGCCGCCGCGGATGAAGTACGCGTGCAGCGAGTGCACCGTGCGCTCCTCCGGCACGGTGCGCCCAGCGGCCACCAGCGCCTGGCCGGCGACCTGCCCGCCGAACACCCGGACGGGTGAATGCGCCGGGGAAACCCCACGGAAGATGTTCTCTTCGATCTTCTCGAGGTCGAGCAGCGCGATGAGCCGGTCCAGCACGGGCTGCCCGCCGCTACCGGAGTCGGTGTCGAGGCCGGTAGCGGCTTCCCTTGCCATCTCAGTCATGGGCGGAACCCTATTACCTGGGTCCCGCCGCGTCCCTTATGCGTGGTCGTCTTCACCAAGCCGGTGGACGTGGATCAGGTTCGTCGAGCCGACGGTGCCGGGAGGCGAGCCCGCCACGATCACCACGAGGTCGCCCCGCTGGTACTTGCCCATCTCCAGCATGGAGTGGTCGACCTGCTGGATCATCTGGTCGGTGGTGTCCACCCACGGCACGATGTGGGTGTTGGTGCCCCAGGTCATCGACAGCTGGCTGCGGACACTGCTCTCCGGGGTGAACGCGAGCAGCGGCAGCCGGGTGTGCAGCCGCGCCAGCCGCCGGACGGTGTCACCGGACTGAGTGAACGCCACCAGGGCCTTGGCGTTGAGCCGCTCGCCGATGTCGCGGGCGCCGTAGGAGATGACGCCCCGCTTGGTGCGCGGGACGTGCGTCAGCGGCGGGACCACCGGGGAGTCGGTCTCGACGGCCTCGATGATGCGGCCCATGGTCTCGACGACCTCGATGGCGTACCGGCCGACACTGGTCTCACCGGAGAGCATCAGCGCGTCGGCACCGTCGAGCACCGCGTTCGCGACGTCGGAGGCCTCCGCGCGGGTCGGGCGGGAGTTGTTGATCATCGACTCGAGCATCTGCGTCGCGACGATGACCGGCTTCGCGTTCTCGCGGCAGATCTGGATGGCGCGCTTCTGCACCAGCGGGACCTGCTCCAGCGGCAGCTCGACGCCGAGGTCACCGCGGGCGACCATGATCGCGTCGAAGGCCAGCACGATGGCTTCGAGGTTGTAGACGGCCTCGGGCTTCTCGATCTTCGCGACCACCGGCAGGCGGCCCTTGCCGACGCGGTCCATCACCTGGTGGACCAGGTCGATGTCGGCGGGTGAGCGCACAAAGGACAGCGCGATGAAGTCCACGCCCAGCTCGAGCGCGAACTCGAGGTCCTCGATGTCCTTTTCGGACATCGCGGGCACGGAAACGTCCATACCGGGCAGGGAAACGCCCTTGTTGTTGCTGACCGGGCCGCCCTCGGTGACCTCGCAGACGACGTCGGGGCCCTCGACCCGCTGCACGACGAGCCCGACCTTGCCGTCGTCGACGAGCAGGCGGTCGCCGGGCTTGGCGTCGTTGGCCAGTCCCTTGTAGGTGGTGGAGACCCGGTCGTGGGTACCGGCTACGTCCTCGACGGTGATCCGGACGATGTCGCCGTTGTTCCACTCGACGGGGCCACCGGCGAAGGTGCCCAGGCGGATCTTCGGGCCCTGCAGGTCGGCCAGGATGCCCACGGCACGGCCCGACTCGGCCGCCGCGTGGCGGACGAGGTCGTAGACCTGCTTGTGGTCGCCATGGCTCCCGTGGCTGAAGTTCATTCTCGCGACGTCCATTCCGGCGTCTACGAGTGCCCGCATCTTCTCCGGGGTCGCGGTGGCGGGGCCCAGGGTACAAACGATCTTCGCGCGTCGGCTCACGTTCACATAGCGTAGACCTTCTTCTTGAGCTCGTCTGTACCGATACCGAAAGTTCAAGTACATGTTCAGAAATTGGTCCAGTATCGAGTAACCACCGTATCCGTTTCAGCAGTTATCCGGCTGGTCACGGGCTTGTTCGTGCTCACTTCGGGCTGGTTACCGCCTGCACGGCCCCGGTTACTCAGCCGATTCGGGCCCCCTCCGGCCCTCGGCACGAGGTCCCCGCGCCCGTGCCGGACGGCCGGGTGCTCGGCTTCGACCGTCTGCTCGCCGTCACCCGTGCGGGTGGCCGCCCAGCACCGCACTCGTCCCGCCGCTGTCCGATATAGACAGGCTGTCCGCGCCGCGGACTGTGTCGTTCACGCAAGACCTCGCGCCGACCTGAGGCCGGTCGGACACCCTTCGATCTCCGTCAGGGCAAAGTCCACCTCAGAACGTGGTTTCGCCGCCGGGAGATACCGAAGGCTGGCGGTGGTCGGAACCTCGACTCCGACCGGATCAGGAGGAGATCTTCGATGAACTGTGGTTGAGCTAGGAGGCCGGGCAACGCCGAGGATCCGGTGCGAAAGACCTGGTGCCGCACCGGATTTCCGGCTCCGGACCGAGCCGGGCGTCGGCGCTGTCCCGAAACCTTTTCTCAACGGCGGGGCTGCTCGCTCGGGCCGACGTGGTCCCGCGCCCACTGGTTGAACGCGCGGACCTGCCGCCACGCCTTGCGCACCCGGTCGAGGCAGGCGCGCTCGTGCAGCGTGTCGTCCGGCTCCCACACCTGTACCGTGTAGAGCGACCGGTGCTTCAGCAGCTCGATGCGCGGATGGTCTTCTGTGTACCCACGCGGTTTGGTCTTCAGCCGGTCGCCCGCGATCTCCCAGCCCGCCCGCTTGACCTTGACGAGGATCTTCTCCAGCTCCACGCCGTGGATCTCGGTGTCGACCGCCCGGCGGAACCGGGCCAGCTGGTCGGTCGCGAGGTGGAAACAGCCGCCACCGGCCCGCAAACCGGCAGGCCCGAGCTCGACGTAGTACGCCCCGCCGCCCCGGCCCTGTTCGATGACCGCGCCGCACTGGGTCTTGTACGGCGTCTTGTCGGCAGCGAACCGGACGTCACGGTAGGGGCGGAACACCTTGCCCGAGCCGAAGCCCTCGCCGAACTCGACGGCCAGCTCGGCCAGCAGCGCCTCCATCGGGGCACGCACGTCCGACTGGTAGACCGCGAGGTTGTCCTCCCAGTAGGCCTTGGTGTTGTCCGCAAGGAGCCCGTCGTAGAACTCGACGGAGTGCTCTCCGAATCCCGAAAATGTCACGCCGGGAACGATAATCCGGGGGTCCGACAGTTCCCGCGCCGGTCCCGCTGACCGCGAGCCGTGCCGACGTCAGCCGTTGGCGCGCAGACCACCGCCCGCGCCGACGGAGGGGACGGCCGCGTTCGATCAGCTCAGTTCTGCCCCGGCTGGCGACCCGAAGATCCTCGCCGAGACGGCGAACCTGCCGCGCCAGACGAAGATGCGGAGAGGATTGCCCGCAATGTGCGAGCAATTCTCTCCGCCACGATCAGCTACATGACAATACAGTCCCGACTGCCAGGAGCGCCTTTCCATTCCCCACAGACAAGTACGCCTTTGGCGACATAGGCAGGCGGGCTGAACGAAGCTCTCCGATTAGCGCCCGCAGGAACGTTGTAGGCGACGGGATCAGTGACATCCAAGGTCGAGCCAGCGAATACATGCAACCGTACAGTGACGATCGTGCCGCTGCATCGATTGTATACCGTGACAGAATTGAGCGACGTGGACGACGCACGGTTCAAGACCGTGCGAGCACAGCCCGGGTCCAGCACCGTGGCACCCGCGGTTCCCGCCGTCATCCCCACACCTGCCGTCGCGAGCACCGCGGCAATCCGAGCATAGCGATTGTTTTCATTGTTCCTCCCTTGTTTTCTCCCGATGATCGAGTGCGACTCGATCGCCGAGAGAACTCTGAGAAATCGATTCGGCGCCACTGTGCCGCGAGCCGCTCCGTGCCTACCGGCGACCTGCGCTGGGCGGCTCTATCGTGGCAGGGCGACCGCATAGGATCGGCATATCCGGTGAAGACCGCTTGATCACGGGATGACCAAGCGATGGGTAGGCCGCGTCGGCATCAGCTGGCGGCGCGAAGCCACGCCAGCTGATCCCGGCGCCGGCAAGCCACACGCCCACTAGGGCGGCGATGCCGATCGTGGGCGCGGTCCCGGCAAGCTGGGCGACCGCACCGGCGATCATGATCCCGAGGCTCTGCACTTCGACCAGCGCGGTGGACGTCACGCCGGAAACCTGTCCGCGGACGTCGCCGGGAACCGCTCGGGCGATCATGGCCGTGGCCTGCATCTGGTACGGCGTCGACAGCATGCGGCTGACCGCGATGAGCACCACCGACACGAAGACGCCAGGCTGGTGGGGGGGGGGCCCACCGCCCCCCACCCCCCAC
>NZ_JAYMZS010000002.1:55089-96891 GCF_035828755.1 Amycolatopsis sp. H20-H5
CCCATCGGTACCCGGGTGACGACCCCGGCACCGACCACCGAGCCCACCGGATCACTGGCGAGGATCAGCCCGACAACGAAGGCTCCCGCGGGGAGCTCGGCGGCGTACGGAGCGGCCAGGCCCTCGGGGATCACCTACAGGCCAGCCAGCATCTTGAACCCGAACAACGCGAGCGCGCCCGGAGCCGCCCGGATTGCCCCAGGTCCAGCCCCGAGCCAGACCGCCAGGCGAGTGGTGGCAGGCTTGCCGAGCCCGGCCGCGGCCTTCCGCTTCTTGACGCCGAACCGCACGGGAGCAAGAACGTCACCGCGTCGATTGCCATGCCCCAGTACGGGCCCGGTCAGAGCGATCGCCAGTCCCCCGGCGCCGAAGCCCACCACCTGGGCGGACTGCACGGTGATGTTGCGGACGCCGAGGGCGGCCAAGCATCGACAGCTGCGCGGCGCGTAACGGTCCACCAGCGATAGTGAGTACCACCAGGAGTCGACAAAGGACCACGAACGGGACGCCGGGAATCGCCATCGGCAAGGCGATCGCGGCCCTGAGCAGGTCGCAGACGACCATCACGGTCCGGCGCGGGTACCGATCGGCGAGCCCGGACAGCAGCGTCCCCCGATGAGGGTGAGCAGGAACGTCAACCCGTACTCCAGACCGGTGAGCCCCACCGAGTTGGTGCGCTCGTAGACCTGGGCGGACAGCGCGACCCTGGCCCGCTGATCTCCGGCCTGGGACAGCGCTTCGGCGGCCCACATCGCCCGGAATTCGCGCACGGCCAAGGCCGACGACAAGGATCCCCGCCTGGCCGCTCGTCCCATCCCGCCCCAGCCCCCTGGCCCCAAGCGGATTCGCCCAGGGTAACCAGTTCGAGTCAGACTGTCGGCAATTCCGGCGAAATGCCGGGCTTCGGGGTGGGGACCCGGTGCGGGCAGCGCGTGCGCGGCCGTCCGCACCGGGTGGTCGTTGCCTACTTCGCGACCGCGGTGATCAGTTCGCCACCGGTGGTGTCACCGGAGAGCTCCCAGAACATCGCGCCGCCGAGCCCCTGGCTCTTGGCGTAGCTGATCTTGCCCGCGATGGTGCTCGGAGTGTCGTAGCTCCACCAGTTGTTGCCACACTTGGCGTACGCGGTGCCCGCGACGGTGCCGGTGGCCGGGCAGGTGCTCTTGAGCACCTTGTAGTCCTCGATGCCCGCTTCGTAGGTGCCCGGGGCCGCGCCCGTGGCCGTGCCGCCGGGGGCCGCCTGCGTGACGCCGGTCCAGCCGCGGCCGTAGAACCCGATGCCCAGCAACAGTTTGTTCGACGCGACGCCCTTGCTCTTCAGCTTCTGGATGGCCGCGTCGGTGTAGAAGCCCGCGGTCGGGATGCCCGAGTACGTGCTCAACGGCGAGTGCGGGGCCGTCGGGCCCTGTGCCGCCCAGGCGCCGAAGTAGTCATAGGTCATGACGTTGTACCAGTCGACGGACTTCGCGGCGCCCGCGTAGTCGGCGGCGTCGATCTTGCCGCCAGCGGTGCCGTCCGCGGTGATCGCCGCGGTGACCAGCTTTGAACCGAACTTCGTCCGCAGCGCGGACATCAGCTTGGGAAGCGCCGCCGCGCCGCTGGTGTCGCAGGACAGGCCGCAGGCGTTGGGGTACTCCCAGTCGATGTCGATACCGTCGAAGACCCCGGCCCAGCGCGGGTCGTTGACCAGGTTGTAGCAGGAGTCCGCGAACGCCGCCGGGTTCGCCGCGGCCTGCGCGAAGCCGCCGGACCAGGTCCAGCCGCCGAACGACCAGATCACCTTGAGCCCGGGGTGCTTGGCCTTCAGCTTCTTCAGCTGGTTGAAGTTGCCGCGCAGCGCGCCGGCGTCCCAGGTGTCCGCGCCACCGTCGACGCTGCCCGCCGCGTCGTAGGCCTTGTCGTAGTCCGCGTAGGAGTCGCCGATCGCACAACCACCGTTGGTGACGTTGCCGAAGGCGTAGTTGATGTGGGTCAGCTTGCTCGCCGAGCCGGACGTCTCGATGTTCTTGACGTGGTAGTTCCGGCCGTAGACACCCCACTCCGTGAAGTAGCCGACGACCTTGCCGACCGAGGCGTTGACCTGCGCGACGCCGTCCGCGGCCGCCGGGGCCGCGAGGGCCGGATTGGTGGCCGAGGCCGGAGCGGCGAGCGCGAACGCCATCAGCGCCGCGACCGCGGTGCTACAGATGGCGGCGAAGCTTCGCCTGTTCAGCTTGGACATGCCTACTCCCTTCGGGATCACCATGGGTGACCTGTCGGGTACGGAGGGGACAACGTCAAGTTAAATGGACTAGACCAATGAGTCAATGGTTCGGACCGACTAAAGTAGGGCGAATCGGACCAATATGCCTTGACAGCAATATGCTCGATAGAGCATCTTTCCAGGGTGATGCAGACTTTCGACGTGCTCGCGGAACCCCGGCGGCGCATGATTCTCGACCTCCTCCGCACCGGCGAACGCTCGGTCGGCGAGCTCGTCGAGCAGATGGACCTCAGCCAGCCGGCGGTCTCGAAGCACCTCCGGGTGCTGCGTGAGGCAGGCCTGGTCACGGTCCGTGTCGCGGCCCAGCGGCGGTGCTACCGGCTGCGTCCCGAGCCGCTCGCGGAGGTCGACGCGTGGCTGGCGCCGTACCGCGAGTTCTGGGAGGGCCGCCTCGACGCGCTGGAACAGCGCCTGGACGCGACCGAGTAGGCGGCCCTGGATCGCAGCTCCGTGAAGGCTGGTTCAAGAGCAGCCATTCCCAGGGCGGGGCGGAGAGCAACTGCCCGCGCGGCTCTCATCTCGTGCCCGATTCCCGGCTCAGCCGGCGGGCAGGGGCTCGAACGTCACGCCGGTTTCGGCGGCCCGCCGTTCGCCCCATTCGTACAGCGCCGTCAGCGCGGGGCGGAGGCGGTCCCCCTCCTCGGTGAGGCGGTATTCGACGTGCGGGCGACGACCTTCGAGGCTTTCGCGGCGGACCAGGCCGTCCGCTTCGAGTTCGCGCAACTGCTGGGTGAGCATCTTCTCGCTGATCGCGGGCACGCGGCGGCGCAGTTCGCCGTAGCGGTGCACGCCCTCCTTGAGGTGCGCGAGGATGACAGGCTTCCACTTGCCGCCGATGACGTCCACGGCCAGCTCGACAGCGCAGTAGTAGCGCTTCACCACGTCCTCCTTGTCACGCACCCTTGTTACGCACCCTTTGTCACGCACCCTTTGTCACGCACCGAAAAGTACGTGGTTGCCCGCCCGCGCGGCCGGTGGTTGCCTTGCCAGATGATCGTCGAATACCTGCGCTACACCATCGCCGAGGACAGGTCCGTCGAGTTCGAAACCGCGTACGCGCTGGCCGCCGAGTCGCTCGCGAAGGCGTCCCAGTGCGCGGGCTACGAGCTCAGCCGCTGTGCCGAAGACCCTACGCGCTACATCCTGCGGATCACCTGGACTTCGGCCGAAGACCACCTCGAAGGTTTCCGCCAGGGGCCCGAGTTCGCGGCCTTCTTCGCGGCCATCCGGGCATACGTGTCCGATATCGAGGAGATGCGCCACTACGAGGTGACGGCCGTCGCCGGGGAGGGTGGTGCGCGGCCGCCGACGTTGTACGACTGGGCCGGTGGCCGTGCCGCGCTGGAGAAGCTGCTGGCGGTCTTCTACGGCCACGTGCGCGAAGATCCGCTGCTGGAGCCCGTTTTCCGCGGGATGGACGCGCACCACGCCGAGCACGTCGCGGCCTGGCTCGGTGAGGTGTTCGGCGGCCCGGCGGACTACAGCGCGGGCCACGGCGGGCATCCGCACATGATCGGGCGGCATCTGGGGCGCGGGATCACCGAGCCGCAGCGGCGGCGCTGGGTCACGCTGCTGCTGGACGCGGCCGACGAGGTGGGGCTTCCCGCGGATCCCGAGTTCCGCGCCACTTTCGCGGGTTACGTGGAGTGGGGCAGCCGTCTGGCGGTGCTGTTCTCGGCGCAGGGCGCCGAGCCGGACGTGCACGAGCCCGTGCCGCACTGGGACTGGGTCCGGCCGCCTTGGCAGCCCGCGACCTGACTGCCCCTGAAGGCCACCATGACGGCGTTAGACGCCGTCATGGTGGCCTAATGGGCATTTGACAAGCTCAGCCGAAGAAGACTTCGGCCTCTTTGTAGCGCTCGAGCGGCACGGTCTTGAGCTCGGCCGTGGCCTCCGCGAGCTTGACGCGGACGATGTCGGTGCCGCGCAGGGCGACCATGACGCCGAAGTCGCCGTCGGCGACCGCGTCCACCGCGTTCAGGCCGAACCGGGTCGCGAGCACGCGGTCGTACGCCGTCGGCGTGCCGCCGCGCTGGACGTGCCCGAGCACGACGGCGCGGGACTCCTTGCCGGTGCGGTGCGCGATCTCGTCGGCCAGCCAGGTGCCGATACCGCCGAGCCGGACATGCCCGAACGCGTCCTTCTCGCCGGTGAGCAGCCGCTCCTCGCCACCCTCGGGCAGCGCGCCTTCGGCGACGACGATGATCGGCGCGTACTCGCGCTCGAACCGGCGCTCGACCCACTTGACGACCTGGTCCACGGAGAACGCGCGCTCCGGGGTGAGGATGACGCTGGCGCCCCCGGCGAGGCCGGAGTGCAACGCGATCCAGCCCGCGTGGCGGCCCATGACCTCGACCACGAGCGCGCGGTGGTGCGACTCGGCCGTGGTGTGCAGCCGGTCGATCGCCTCGGTGGCGATGGAGACCGCGGTGTCGAAACCGAAGGTGTAGTCGGTCGCGCCGAGGTCGTTGTCGATGGTCTTGGGGACCCCGACGACGCCGATGCCGTCGTCGGTCAGGCGCTTCGCGACGCCGAGGGTGTCCTCGCCGCCGATCGCGATGAGCGCGTCGACACCCTGTTCGGCGAGGTTCGCCTTGATCTTCTCGACGCCGCCCTCGACCTTGTACGGGTTCGTCCGCGAGGACCGCAGGATGGTGCCGCCGCGGGTGAGGATGTCCTCGACGTCGTCGAGGACGAGCGGCCGGCTCTCGCCGTTGAGCGGGCCTTGCCAGCCGTTGCGGAATCCGACGATCTCCCAGCCCTGGACCTCGATGCCCTTGCGCACCACAGCGCGGATCACCGCGTTGAGCCCCGGGCAGTCGCCGCCGCCGGTCAGCACACCGACACGCATCAGAAAGACCTCCGTCTGTGTTCCGTGGAGATGACAGTCACATTCCAGGCCAGCGTAGCGGGAGCTCTCTGGATCGGTGCAGGGCGTACCACCTGCCGGATCGGTCCGTCCGGCGGTTGTGCTAGCTTGACTCTCGTGCAGCGCTATTACTGGTTTACGGAGCCGGCCCCGGGTGGGCACGGCGGCGTGAACCTGCGCTGATCCCACCCCGAGCCGGAATCTCCACACCGGCTCGAGGCGTTTCGCGGGTCGGTTCATCCCTGAGAGGAACCCACTCCGCATGTCGCCCTCAGCCGAAACCCTGATCGCCCTCGACGGTCAGCGGACCCAGGCCATCAATCCCCTGCTGTCGCCCGCGATGCTGCGGCACGAGCATCCGATGACCTCCCGGGTCGCGGAAACCGTGCTCAGTGGGCGCGCCGGCACCGTCGACATCCTCGAAGGCCGTGACGACCGGCTGCTCGTGGTCGTCGGCCCGTGCTCGGTGCACGACGCCGAGGCGGCGCTCGACTACGCCCGCAAGCTGGCCGCGAAGGCCGGTGAGTTGCGCGGCGAACTACACGTGGTCATGCGTGTCTACTTCGAGAAGCCGCGCACCACGCTGGGGTGGAAGGGGCTCATCAACGACCCCGGTCTCGACGGGTCCTACGAGGTCAACAAGGGCCTGCGGCTCGCGCGGCAGCTGCTGCTCGACGTCTCCGAGCTCGGCCTGCCGGTCGGCTGCGAGTTCCTCGACCCGATCACCCCGCAGTTCATCGCCGACACCGTGACCTGGGGCTCGATCGGCGCCCGGACCGCCGCCAGCCAGGTGCACCGTCAGCTGTGCAGCGCGCTGTCGATGCCGGTGGGGATCAAGAACTCGACCGAGGGCGACGTCCAGGTGGCCGTCGACGCCACCCGCGCGGCGGCGGCGAGCCACGTGTTCCCCGGGATCAACCCCGACGGGCTGGCCGCGCTGCTCACCACGACCGGCAACCCCGACTGCCACGTGATCCTGCGCGGCAGCGCCGCCGGGCCGAACTACGACGCCGCGACGATCTCGGACACCCTCGCCCGCCTGCGCGAGCAGGGCCTGCCCGAGCGCGTGATCATCGACGCGAGCCACGGCAACAGCGCGAAGGACCACGTCCGCCAGGCCATTGTGGTGCGAGAACTCGCCGCCCGAATCGCCGGGGGCGAACAGGGCATTTCGGGCCTGATGCTGGAGAGCTTCCTCGCCGCCGGCCGCCAGGACCTGACCCTCGGCCGGTCCGAGGACCTCACCTACGGCCAGAGCATCACCGACGCCTGCATGGACTGGGACACGACGTCCGAGCTGCTGGACACGCTGGCGGCCGCGGTGGTCACCCGCCGCTGACACCCTCGCGCGTGGGAGGGTGTCAGCGGGACTCGGGTGTCATGAAAGGGTCTTTGAGGACAAAAAGTGTCCGGAAAGACCCTTTCATGACACTCACGAGCGCGCCGAGCGGGGTCAGCCCCGGCGCCAGACCTCTTCGATGACCTGCCAGCGCTCGAGGTTGTGCTTCGCGTCGGCCAAGGCGTCGTGGGCGTCGGTCGGGGCCGCGGGGAGCTTTGGTTTGCCGGTGTCTTCCCAGCGCTGGCGGAGGTCGCGGGTGAACCGGGGCAGCTGCCTCGGCAGCGCGGGCATCGGGCCCCACAGCTGGGCCAGCGCGACGTGGTCGTATGCGGCGAACCAGGCCCAGAGCTCGATGCCGCCGGGGGGCTTGCCGAAGAACTCCAGCAGGTCGGCGCGGATGCGCTCGCGGCTACGCCAGGACGGGTCGGCGGGCGAGGGGAGCTTGGGGAGGACGTTCTCGCGGACCCAGGGACCGGCCTTGCCGGGGTCGAAATCGGTGGAGACCGCGTAGAACTCGCGGCCCCGCTCGTCCACGACACCGATCGAAACAAGATCGATCGTCAGGCCGTCCTCGATGAATTCGGTGTCGTAGAAAAAGCGCACTGCGGCACCCTAGTGGGCTAGCCGACCTTGCTTTCGGGCACCCGGGCGGCGTCGCGGGCCGAGGGCTGGGCCGGGACCTTCGGCCGGAGGCCGGCAGCGTCCGCGGCCAGCAGTTCCTTCGCCTTGGCCGCGTAGATGTCGACGTACTCCTGGCCCGACAGCTCCATCAGGGCGTACATGATCTCGTCGGTGATGGACCGCTCGATGAACCTGTCCCCCGCCAAGCCGTCGTAGCGGGAGAAGTCGAGCGGCTCGCCGAAGCGCATCTCGAGGCGGCGCGGCCACCACATCTTCGAGCCGATCGGGTTGACCTTGTCGGTGCCGATCATCGCCACCGGAACGACCAGGCCACGCGACTCCAGGGCGATCCTGGCGACGCCGGTCTTGCCCTTGTACAGGCGGCCGTCGGGCGAGCGGGTGCCCTCGGGGTAGATGCCGAGCAGGTGTCCCTCGCGGACGAGCCTGGTCGCGGTGTCCAGCGCGGCCTGCGCGGCGTTGCCGCCGGACCGGTCGATCGGGATCTGGCCGATGCCGCTGAAGAACCACTTCTTCAGCCTGCCTTTGAGGCCCTTCTCGGTGAAGTACTCGGACTTGGCGGGGAAAGTGACCTTCCGCCTGACGCGCAGCGGCATGAAGAACGAGTCGGCGACGGCCAGGTGATTGCCTGCCAGGATCACGCCGCCGGTCTCCGGGACGTTCTCGGCGCCGACCACCTTCGTCGGCCAGAGCAGCTTGAGCAGCGGCCCCAGAAACACGTTCTTCATCAGCCAGTACAGCACCGCGCTTTGTCCTCCCGGCAGCTCAGCCCATGTTCAGCAATGGACAAGCCTACGAAGGACCACCCTCCGCGCACAACGGGAGTCGCCCGGTTACGCGCGGCCAGCGATCGATCTCACACCGGGTCCACCACGATTCCGGTGCCGGGGACACGCCCACAACGTCCCCCGGTCGTGCGAACATAGGGGACCTACGCCAAGCACACGGAAGGCGATCGCAATGAGCGTGCTCGCCGGCGCGGAACCGTTCACGCACACCGGTTCGACCGAAGTCGGGTTCCTGCTGTGCCACGGGTTCACCGGAACCCCGGACAGCCTGCGGGCCTGGGGGGATCACCTGGCCGAGGCCGGTTTCACGGTCCGCTGCCCCCTGCTGCCCGGACACGGCACCACCTGGCAGGAAATGAACCGCACGCAGTGGACGGACTGGTACGGCGCCGTCCGCGAAGAGCTGCTCGCCCTGTTCACGACCTGCGAGACCGTGTTCGTCGCCGGGTTGTCGATGGGCGGGACGCTGACACTGCGCCTGGCCGAGGAGTTCGGCGACCGGATAGCCGGGATCGTGCTCGTCAACCCCTCGGTGACCACCCTGCGCTGGGACGCGAAGCTGCTGCCGGTCCTCGCCAGGGTGCTGCCGTCGGTGCCCGGCGTCGGGAACGACATCGCCAAGCCCGGGGTGACCGAGCTGGCATACAGCCGCACGCCGGTCCGGGCGGCGGCGAGCCTGAGCAAGCTGTGGCGCCTGGTGCGCGACGACCTGCCGAAGGTGACCCAGCCCGTCCTGCTGCTGCACTCGAGCGTCGACCACGTCGTGGAGCCGGTGAACTCGCGGCTCATCCTCGACGGCGTCGGCAGTACGGACGTCACGGAAGTCCTGCTGGAGAACAGTTTCCACGTCGCCACCCAGGACAACGACGCCGAGGAGATCTTCACGCGTAGCGTGGACTTCGCCCGGACGGTGCGCCGGGCAGGACAGGTGGACGCGGGATGAGCCGGGGCAAGGGCGCTGACGGGCCCGAGGACGTCGACGCGACGTTCGCCGAAATAGTCGCCGACCTGCGGGCCGAGGGGGTCGGCCTGTTCCCGGACGAGGTCGGCGACGAGCCCACCGCACGCGCGCCGGAAAAGGTCTCGCGGCCCGAGCCCGCCGAGCAGGAGTCCGGCTGGCGCGGCGGCGGCGGCGCCTGGGAGAAGACCCTTTTCGAGGACGACCCGGCCGCGGACGAAGAGCATTACGTGCCCCCGGAGCCGCCTCCGCTGCCCCGTCCCCGCAAGGGCGCGTTCGTCGTGCTGCTGTTCCTCTTGGTGGGCCTGCTGCTGCTGATCGCGCCCGCGGTGGTCGGGCTCAGCAACGCGCTGGGGACCCCGCTGGGCATCCTCGCGCTGGCCACCGGCATCGCCCTGCTGCTGCTCCGGGTCCGCCAGGGCCCGCCGCCCGGCGCCGACCCGAACAACGGCGCCCAGGTCTGAACACCCGCGCGACCATGCACCTCGAGTTCACCCCATCGCGCCGTTCGACCGTCGGTGTCGAATGGGAACTGGGGCTGGTCGACCGGCGCAGCGGCGAGCTGGCCTCGATCGCCGAGCGGATCCTCGAGACGGTGCGCCCGGACGGGGTGGACGAGCATCCCAAGATCAAGCAGGAGCTGCTGCTCAACACCATCGAGGTCATCACCGGTGTCTGCACGACGATCGCCGAAGCCAAGGCCGACCTGGCGGAGTCACTCGACCACCTGCACAAAGTGATCGACCCGCTCGGCGTCGAGCTGTTCTCCGCCGGGACGCACCCGTTCTCGAACTGGTACCAGCAGAAGGTCACCGACAAGGCGCGCTACGCGAAGCTCATCGACCGTACCCAGTGGTGGGGCAGGCAGATGCTGATCTACGGCGTGCACGTCCACGTCGGGCTCGACCACCGCGACAAGGTGCTGCCGGCGCTCGACGCGCTGCTCAACTACGCGCCGCACCTGCAAGCGCTTTCGGCCTCGTCGCCGTACTGGGGCGCGGAGGACACCGGGTACGCGTCGAACCGCGCGCTGATGTTCCAGCAGCTGCCCACCGCGGGGCTGCCGTTCCAGTTCCGCAAGTGGTCCGAGCTGGAGACCTACACCGAGGACATGTTCACCACCGGAGTCATCGACCACTTCTCGGAGATCCGCTGGGACATCCGCCCGGCGCCGCACTTCGGCACCATCGAGATGCGCGTGTGCGACGGGCTGCCGACGCTGGAGGAGGTCGGCGCGATCGCGGCGCTCACCCAGTGTCTCGTCGACGACTTCAGCGAGCGCCTCGACGACGGCGAGATCCTGCCGGTGCTGCCGCCGTGGCACGTGCAGGAGAACAAGTGGCGCGCGGCGCGCTACGGCGCCGAAGCGATCGTCATCGTCGACTCGGCGGGCACCGAGAAGCTGGTCACCGACGATATCGTCCTCCTGCTGGACCGGCTCGAGCCCGTGGCGCGGCGGCTCGACTGCGTCGACGAGCTCCGCTCGGTGGAGACGATCCTGCGGCACGGCCCGAGCTACCTGCGCCAGCGCGCGGTGGCCCGGCAGCACAACGGCTCGCTCAAGGCCGTCGTCGCCTCCCTGGTCACCGAGCTGCGCGACGGCCTCCCCCACCTCTGACCCGCCCCCGCAACCCCCGCGCCCCTCGCGACTGGATCCGTGCCCCTGAAGGCCACCTTCACGGCGTTTTACGCCGTGAAGGTGGCCTTCAGGGGCAAGCGGGGAGGGTCAGGTGAGGGCGTCGAGGGTGGCGAGGAGGGTGGCGGGGCCGAGGGTCATGGCGCCGAGGGTTTCGACGCGGGTGCGGAGCTCGCGGTCGGCGGTGACCACCAGGACGTGGTCGTCCGGGCGCGCGGTGAGAGCCGACTGAGCGGTCGCGACGATCGTCGCGTCGCCGTCGGCCGGGGCCGCGATCACCTCGACCCCCGGGACGGGGTCCAGGCCGCGGGCCTGGCCCTCGACGACGAGCCGGACGCGCGGCCACCAGGACCATTCGGGCCCGGCCACGCCGGTCAGCGCGGTGTCCTGGCGGGACAGGGCGGCGAGTTTGTCGCGCAGGCGGGCAGCGGCGGCGAGGCGGTCGCGCCACCAGCCGTCCGGGCGGGAGCCGACGACGTTGGCGCCGTCCACGATCAGGACCAGCTCACGGCCCAGCTGAGATCGCAGGCCTGGCCAGGCGGACGCGAAGTCGCTGTGCAGGCGGAAACCCGCCACCTCGTCCGGCGGCACCCAGCGCAGCTCGGCGCTCTCCGCGTTCGCGACCCGCTCCCCCACCGGACCGGTCACCGCGGCCAGGACAGTGGTGTAGCGCCAGTTCCCGTGATCGACGAGCGACGCCGACAACGTCCGCACGGCGTCGAGCGGGACGGCGGCTTCTTCACGCGCCTCGCGGGTCGCCGCCTCACGCGGGGTCTCGCCCGCTTCGACCGCTCCGCCGGGCAACGCCCAGGTCCGGCCGTGGTGGACCCACCAGGCCCGGCGCTGCAGCAGCACGCCGCGCTCGGGGTCGGTCAGCAGCAGTCCGGCCGCACCGTTGAGGCCCCAGTGCCGATGCCCGTACACGCACCTGACGAAGCCGTTCCCGTCCTTGGGCGTCACGGTTCTAGCCTGTCACACCGACTTCGGCGCCGGGAAGCTTCGCCGCGTCCATGGCCAGCGCCGCCGCGCCGACTATCGCGGTGTCGTCACCAAGGTGGGCGGTCCGGATCCGGGCGAGCGGACGATGCCCGGCGCCGGTGATCGCGCCCGCGTAGTGCTCGCGCGCCTCGTCGAGGAACAGCGGCGCGGACTCCGAGACCCCGCCGCCGATCACGATGATCTCCGGGTCGAACACGTCCGCGACCAGCGCCAGGCCCTTGCCGAGCCACTTCGCCAGCTCGGCCATCGCCCGCTGGGCGATCGGGTCGCCGTCCCGCGCGGCGCCGGCGACCCGGCGGCCGGTCACCGAGCCCGGGTCGCCCGAGGTCTCCCTGGCCAGCACCGTCGACCGGCCGGGGTGGCTGGCCAGCAGCTCGACCGCGGTCGCCGCCAGCGCCGTCCCGCTGCAGTAGCGCTCCCAGCAGCCGTACTTCCCGCACGGGCAGGCCCGCCCGCCGGGCACCACGGTCAGATGTCCGAGTTCCGGCGCGACGCCGTGCGCCCCGCGGTAGATCCTGCCGTCGAGCAGCAGCCCGGCGCCGATGCCGGTGCCGAGCGCGACCAGCGCGGCCACGTTCGCGCCCCGTGCCGCGCCGAACCGGTGCTCGCCGACGGCCGCGGAGTTGGCGTCGTGCTCCAGCGTCACCGGCAGGCCGACGCGCTTTTCGATCCGCTCGGCCACCGGCGCGTCGCGCCAGGACAGGTGCGGCGCGAACATCACCGTCCGGCGGTCCGTGGCCACGAACCCGGCGACGGCGAGGCCCACCGCGACGACGTCGTGTCTGTTGCGCAGGTCCTCCACCACCCCGGTGATGGCGTCCTCCAGGGCGTTCTCCTCGCCCGGGGTGCCGACCCTCGCCGTGTCCAGCAGTGATCCCTGCTCGTCCACCACGCCGGCGCGCACACTCGTGCCGCCGACGTCCACTCCTATCGCCAGCACTCAGCTCTCCCGATCCGGCTGCCACTCGCCTCGCCTGAGCACGGGAATGTGCTGCACGCGGGCTGATGTCGTAGCCCCCACGGCTTCTTCACGTTCTTCACGGGCGGGCCGCGGCGCGGGCTGGAAACCCGGCATGTGCACCCCGCCTTCCGGCTCCCAGCGGTCGGCGAGCACGGCGCGCAGCAGGGCGACCAGCTGCGCGGCCTGCTCCATCAGCCGGGCCGCGAACTCGGGCCGCTCGCCCCGCACCACGGCGACGATCGCGCAGAGCGGGCACCAGCCACAATTTTCCATCGACGCGTCGTCGGGGAGCTGGTCCGCCGTCTTGCCGTGCCCGGCGGCGACGACGCCCTCCAGCCACGGCGCGGCGCGCTCGACGACCATCTCGACCAGCAGCCGGATCTCTTCGGTCAGGCTGGGTCCTTCGTGCTGTTCGCTCACCCGTGTCCCCGGTTCCCGGCCAGGCTCACGACCAGGCCGTGCGCGTCGGACTCCGCACCGGTGATCCGGCACGGACGCAGCAGCTCCGGCAGGGCGATGAGCCTGCGGAAGCCGTCCACGGTGATCGCCAGGTCATCGTCGACGCGGGCGAGATCGACTTCGGCGTCCTGGCCCAGCGGGACCGCGACCCGCAGCTGGTACCCCTCGCCGGACTCGGTCACCTGAAGCAGGGGCGAGACGCCTTTTCCGTTTCCGGCCAAGGGATCCTGCCCGTGGTAGAGCTCCTGCGCGATCTCCAGCAGCGCGGCGAGGCCGACCGGCTCGACCGCCCGATGCTCCACGCGCCGCACGAGGCCGGAGCCGAAACCGGCCTCGGTGAGCTCGGCGAGCACGGCGTTCTGCTGGGTGCGTCGCGTGCGCATCCAGGACGCGGCCGCACCGCGCCAGAAGCCGGGCGCGGGCATCAGCCGGTTGGCGATCAGGCCGTCGACGCGGATCCCGCGCAGCGCCAGCGAGCTGAGCGTGCGCCGCGACTCCGCGACGACCATGCGCTCCGGTGTCAGCACGAGCCGCACGGTGGTCACGGACGGATCGGTGAGCAGCGTGCGCAGCGACTCCAGATGCGTCCCGAGCCGGTGGACAGACTCGACGACACGACTGCGCTTGCCCAGCTTCGGCTGCCAGCCGAACACCCTGGTCAGATAGCCGGAGATGGCCTCCGGCAGCGCGAGCAGCCGCAGGGTCTCGGCGGTGGGCCCGCAGTCGACGACCACGACATCCCAAGGGCCGCCCTCGGCGAGCCGCTGGACCTCGGTCAGCGCGAGGAGCTCGTCCACCCCGGGCAGCACTGTGAGCTCTTCGGCGTCGAGCGAGTCCAGGCCCGCGCCCGCCAGCGACGAGCGCAGCTCTCGGCGCAGCTCGTGCCAGGTGCTGTCGACCAGACCGCGGGAATCCACCTGCACGGCGGAGAGCAGCGAATCCACTTCGGACGGTTCCGCGCCGAGCGGGCGGCCGAAGGCGTCGCCGAGGGAGTGGGCGGGGTCGGTGGACACGACGAGGGTCTTCCTGCCGCGGCCGGCGAGGGCGGCGGCGGTGGCCGCGGCGAGCGTGGTCTTCCCGACACCCCCCTTGCCGGTGAACAGCAGGATCCGCAAGGTGCTAGCCCTCGACCCGGCGCTTGAGCTCCTTGAGCGCGGTGTCCATGACCATCTTCTCCGCCTTGCGGCGCAGCAGGCCGATCATCGGCAGCGCGAGCTCCACCGAAAGGGTGTACGTGACCTTGGTGCGGCCGCCGGACAGCGCCTCGAGTGCGTACCGCCCGTTCTGCGCCTTCTGCATCTGGCCCTTGACCAGGTGCCAGCTGACGCCACCGCCGTCGGCGTCCCACTCGTACTCGAGTGTGTAGACGTCCTTGATCGGGCCGGCGTCCAAGGTCAGCTTGACCTGCTTGGCGCGGCCTTCGGCGTCTTCGGCGAGCACCTCGGTCTGCCGGACGGCCTTGGCCCATTCCGGGTACGCGGGGAAATCGGCGATCACCGCCAGCACGCGCTCGGGCGCGGCGTCGACCTCGATGGACTGTGTGGACTGCTCGGCCATGGGTCGAAGCGTAGCCGGAGCGGTTGGTTACCAGCGCAGCACGTACGGCTGCCCGGTCTCCTTGAAGTGACCTACGTTACGGCACTCGGTCCGCCCGAGGCGGGTGCGCGGCGCGAGCGGCTGGTGGACGTGGCCGAAGACGGACCATCTCGGCTGGTCGCGGCGGATCAGCTCCAGCAGCGCCGACGAGCCCATCTCGGAGCGCCGGGCGACGACGTCGTAGGTGAGGTCGGGCACCGCGGGCGGGATGTGCGAGCACAGCACGTCGATGCCGGTCAGGGCGCCGACCGCGCCGTCGAACTCCTCGCGGGTGCGCAGGTACGGCCGCCAGGCGCCGTTGCGGCGGGGCACGACGCCGTCGGGCAGCAGCGCGCCGCCGACGAAGCCGAGGCGGAGGCCACCGACCTCGACACTCTCGCCGTCAAGGATCCGGATGCCCTCGCCGGCGAACTCGGGCCACAGGGCGGGCGTGTCGACGTTGCCGGGGGTGGCGTAGGTCGGCACCGTCATGGCCGAGAACAGCGTCGCGTACTGGTTCCGGATGGCTTCGTCGACCGCCGCTCCCGGGTCTTCCAGGCCCGACCAGAGCTGACGGGCGAAGGCGACCGTCTCGTCACGGGTGCCTTCACGGCGCAGGCGGGCGAACACGCCGACCTGCTCAGCGCCGAACAGGGCGCCCATGATGCCCTTGTCGTGCTCGCGGTAGTCGACGAAGTCCAGCAGGTCACCCAGGACGATCAGCGCGTCGGCGCCCTCACCGGCCCGCTTCAGCGCGTCGGCGTTGCCGTGCACGTCGGACACGACGTGAACCCGCATGCCAGCTCTCCCCTATTCGGCTCGCGGGGCGACACCGGGTTCGCGCCCGTCCTCGAGGATCTCCTTCAGGCCGAGCGCGATCGCCTTGGCCGCACGGGCCCGCTTGTCGAACTCCCGGCGCAGCTCGCGCGGCGTGACCGCGCGGGGCTCACCGGAGGGCCCAGCCGGGGTGGCACGCAGGAAGTAGTGCAGCAGCGTGCCGTCCAGGACGGGCTCCAGCCAGATCTCCATCGTACCGACGAGCGCGCCGCGCACGGTCCAGCGCAGGCCCTCGTCGCCGCGGTCGGTGTACACCTCGAGCACGAGGTCCGGCCAGTAGCGCGCCCACGCGCGTGGATCGGCGAACGCGGCGGTTACCGTGCCGGGCGGTACCACTATGAAGGTCTCGTCGACAAGGTCGAGAGCGGGTGGCGCCTGATTCACACCGGGCAGAATCTCATGCCCTCGCCCCGGGTGGGCGATCAGCATGGTCTTAAGGTGCACATCACGCTAAGTTGACTGGCGGGTAACACCGGATGACCGCACAGCACGCGTTAGACACGGAGGTCCACGTGCGCGAATACAGCGCCCCCGCCGCCAAGCCGGTGCCGGACGAGGAAAACCTCGCCGACGTCGTCTGGGCGAACGCCGAGCGGTTCTCAGACGTGGTGAGCTTCCGCCGCCAGGTCGACGGCACCTGGCTCGACGTCACCGCCAAGGACTTCGCCGCTCAGGTGCTGGCCGTGGCCAAGGGCCTGGTCGCCGCCGGGATCGGCAAGGGCGACCGGATCGGGCTGATGTCCAAGACCCGCTACGAGTGGACGCTCGCCGACTTCGCCATCTGGGCGTCGGGCGCGGTCACCGTGCCGATCTACGACACGTCCTCGGCCGAGCAGGTCCACTGGATCCTGTCCGACTCGGCCGCGAAGGGCGTCTTCGTCGAGACCGACGAGCACCGCGCGACGCTGGAGAGCATCGCGGGCAGGCTCGAGGTGCTGGAGCACACCTGGCAGATCGAGACCGACAAAGCGCCCGCGATCGACGCGCTCACCGCGGGCGGCGCCGAGATCACGGACGACGACCTGCACACCCGCCGACGCTCGGTCGGCGCGGGCGAGCTGGCGACGATCGTCTACACCTCCGGCACCACAGGCCGCCCGAAGGGCGTCGAACTGACCCACCGGAACCTGCTCTCGGAAATCCGCGGCGCCATCCTGGCCTTCCCGCAGCTGATGGAGCAGGGCAACTCACTACTGGTGTTCCTGCCGCTGGCGCACGTACTGGCCCGCGCAATCGCGGTGACGGCACTGAGCGCACGCGTAACACTGGGACACACCTCGGACGTAAAGAACCTGGTAGCCGACCTGGGCACGTTCCGCCCGACTTTCGTGGTCGCGGTACCCCGCGTGTTCGAAAAGGTCTACAACTCGGCCAAGCAGAAGGCCCACGGCGACGGCAAGGGCAAGATCTTCGACGCCGCCGAAGCCACGGCGGTCGAATACAGCCAGTCCCAGGACAAGGGCGGCGCCGGCTTCGCTTTGAAGGTCAAGCACACCCTGTTCGACAAACTGGTCTACGGCAAACTACGCGCGGCCTTGGGCGGCCGCTGCATAGCCGCAGTCTCAGGCGGCGCCCCACTGGGCGCCCGCCTGGCGCACTTCTTCCGCGGCATCGGCGTCCCGGTCTTCGAAGGCTACGGCCTGACCGAAACCTCGGCCGCGGCGAACGTCAACACCCAGGACGCCTTCCGCGTGGGCACGGTCGGCAAGCCGGTGGCGGGCACCTCGGTCCGCATAGCCGACGACGGCGAAGTCCTCCTGAAGGGCGGAGTCGTCTTCGCCGCCTACTTCAACAACCCACAGGCAACGGCCGAATCCCTGACAGACGGCTGGTTCCACACAGGCGACCTAGGCGAACTGGACACCGACGGCTTCCTGAAAATCACCGGCCGCAAGAAAGAAATAATCGTCACCGCCGGAGGCAAGAACGTAGCCCCCTCCGGCCTGGAGGACTCGATAAAGGCCAGCCCCCTGATCAGCCAGGCCATGGTGGTGGGCGACCAGCGCCCCTTCATCGGCGCCCTGGTCACGATCGACGAAGAGTACTTCCCCACCTGGAAGTCCCAGCACAACAAGCCCACGGAAGCGACAGTGTCAGATCTCGCAAACGACACAGACCTCCGAGCCGAGATCCAGCGGGCAGTGGACGAGGCCAACAAAGCGGTCTCCCACGCCGAAGCGATCAAGAAGTTCACGGTCCTGCCAAACGACTTCACCGAAGCAGGCGGCGAAATCACCCCAAGCTTAAAACTAAAGCGAAACGTAGTAAACAAAAACTACGCCACCAACATAGACGCCCTCTACCAAAAATAGCGCCACCCCAACCCCAAAACACGACACAAACGGACCCTTCAAGGCAGAAACGCCTCAAAAGGCCCGTTCATCCCACCCGCCCCACCCCCACCCCACCATCAACCATCACACAAAACCCACCACAACACCCCCAACAAAAACCCAACCCCAGCAGTCCGCCCCAACCACAGCGTCTCCCCGAGCCCTGCGAGGGGAGACTTCACCGCCGCGCGCCCTCTTTCAGGCCCGCCAGGGCCTCCCAACTCGCGACGGCAGGTCGCCCCCCTAAAAGCAAAAGCCGCACTTACGCTGGAAGCCGGGGCGACCTGGCGGCGCGAGTTCGTGAGCGCGCTGGCCAAAAAACACAGGCTTCTAACCGCACCTCACGACGCAACCAAAAACCCGCACCGCCGCTGAGCACCAGTAACGACCCAGCGGCGCACGCAAGCCCGCTAACCGCACCTCAGGACTAAACCAAAACCCGAGCATCCCAGTCAATGTGGTGGTTATACAACCACCCACGCTCACCGTCGGCATCCCGCCCGCCGCTGGCGGCGACCAACCGCTCAACCCGCCCCCGTCGCAATCCCTCATAGGCAGCAAAAGCCCCGGCCGTATCCGGCAGATCCCGCAGGCATTGCGCGAGCACAACACTGTCCTCAAGCGCCATCGAAGCCCCCTGCCCAGCAGCAGGCGAAGCCGCATGCGCGGCATCACCCACCAGCACCAACCGCTCCCGCCACCACAAGCGGGTACTGGGCACCTCGTAGGAATGCCCCCCGAAAACCTCATCCCCGGTGGAAGCAATAATGTCGGCAGCCGGAATCGGCTCCCCCTCGAAAGCGGCAAAAGCCTGCTCACGCCACCGATCAGCGGTCAGCGGACCGTCCCGATCCCCGTCAGCAGCAGGAAGCCGCGCAAACCAGTAGGTCGACTCATCGGGAGCACTCGTATACCCAAAGGCAGCATTCCGTCCCTGAACCATCCGATAGATCCCCGGCGCCAGCGGAAAACCACCGCCGCGGGTGTACCCATAGACAACGTTCAAGCCGGTAGACCGCGGCTCAAGCGCGTCAGGATCGATAAGCGTCCGCACCACAGACCGAAGCCCATCGGCCCCGACCAGCAGCTCCCCCTCAGCCGATCCCCCGTTGGCGAACCGCGCCACCACCCCACCAGAAGAGACATCGGCAGACACAAGGCGCTTACCCGGATAGAACGAGACCCCCCGCCGCCGAGCCTCCTCCTGAAGCACCCGATAGAGCACGGACCGAGTGAGCGTCCGAGGCCCGTCAGGCCCCAGCTTGTCGAAAGCCCGCGCACGGAGCACCTGATTATCCGGCGAGACCAGCTCCACCCCGGTCGCGGCGAAGGAGTTCTCGACGACGGGCCTATCAGCACCGATGGCCCGCAGCGCGTCCATCCCGTTGTGCATGATGGTGAGAAAAGCGCCCTTGTCCTCACCGCCGGACTCGTACGCCTCGTACACGCCGACGTCAAAACCCACCTGCCGTAGCGCCATCGCGGTGACCGTGCCCGCGATCCCGCCACCGATGACCAGAATTCCCACCGAGACTCCCTAGATCGTCCGTCCCCATCGAACCTACCCAGAAAGCCCCTGAAGGCCACCATGACGGCGTTTAACGCCGTCATGGTGGCCTTCAGGGGCAGTGGCCTGAACTCGGCGGCCGGGCAGGAACGTCGTCAGGCCGGTTCGCGCGCCGGGGCAGCGGCGGCGAGCCGTTGACGCGGCGCCAAGGCTTGACCAGCTCCTGACGTTGGATGCCGTCGGCGTCGGTGGGCTGGATGTTGGCGCGTCCGTGCGTGACGACGCCCTGGTCGTCGTCCGTGCTGCCATCGAGGCTGTCGCGAGCGTCAGAGATCTTCGCGCGCTGCGGTGGATCAGCTGCCGTACGAAGGGTTTCCGAACACGAGTGGTTCCTCTCGTCGTTGCCGAAAAGTTGCCCGATCGCAGGGCTTTCGGAACCACTCGTGCTCAGGGTTGGGCCACTTGGTGGACTAGACCACTTACGCCCCGCCGCTGGTGTTGATGTCGCCGTTCACCCCGTGCGGGAAGAACCCGCCGGACTTGACCGAGGCCGGGTTGAGGTAGACGACGTTGAGCACGCGGTCGGCCGTGCGGCTGAAGGCGATGCCGTTGGCGTCGGTCGGCTGGATGTTGGCCCGCCCGTTGAGCACGGCGCCCTGGTCGTCGTCGGTCGGCCCGTCGAGGCTGTCACGCGCGTTGGAGATCTTGACCGAGGCGTCCGCCAGGTCGCGCTCGAACAGCTGGGACCGGATGAGCCCGGCGTGGTACGCCTCCACGGCCAGGATGCCGGCCGCGGCTTCGAGATAGGTCTTGTTGCTGATCAGCGGGGCCGCGCCCTTGTACGCGGTGACGCCGACGTCCTCGAAGATGAACGCCGCGAGCAGGAAGTTGTTCTCGTTGGCGTACGGGTCGAACGTCTGGTTGGCCTTGATGAGCCCAGCCGCGCGCGCGGCCGCGGTGAAGCTGTTCTTGATGTCGATCTGCGGGCGGGACACGGCCGAAGCGCCGAGCGCGGTCCGCAGGAACTTCACGTGCGCGAGCTCGTCACCGGCGATCTCCTGCGCGAACTGGCGCAGCGCCCTGCTCCGGAAGGGCACCCGGCGGCCGCCGGTGACCCCGCCACGGGTGCCCGTGCCGGTGGTGAGCTTGTCATCGAGCCCGCAGCCGTTCACGGCGTACGAGTAGAACTCCGCCTCGAGGTACTCCAGGTTCAGTGCGAAGTTGAGCACGGCCCCGTCGCTGGGGCCGTCCGCGGCTGCGGTCGCCACCTTGCCGGCCGCCATGGCGGATGAACCGACTCCGCCGAGGTACCCGGCGCCGACGACGCCGAGACCGACAGCTCCCGCGCTCTTCAGGAAGCGGCGGCGGTCGCTGTCGTTCTCGGCACTTCGGCTGATCAGTTCACGAACGAACGGCTTTCCGAACACGAGTGGATCCTCTCGTCGTTGAGCAACTCGGACGCCCGGCCTCAGGGCGTTCGGAGCCACTCGTGTCCCGGCTTGCCACGATCGACTGAAGATCTTGGTCGCTACCGCTCAGGCGGTCTGGGCCGCCGCGAGCCGCACGCAGACGACGAGCCCGCGGATGGCCTCCTCGACCTCCGCCAGCTCCGGGTAGGTCGGCGCGATGCGGATGATCCGGTCTTCCGGGTCGTCGCCGTACGGGTGGGTGGCGCCGGCGGGCGTCAGCGCGAGCCCGGCCTCCTTGGCCAGCCGGACGATCTCCTTGGCGGTGCCCGCGGGCACGGTCAGCGAGATGAAGTACCCGCCCGACGGCTTCGTCCACGACGCCAGCCCGCTGTCGCCGAGCTCCTCGGTGAGGATGCGGTCGACGGCGTCGAACTTCGGTCCGATCAGCTCGCGGTGCTTGCGCATGTGCGCGCGGACGCCGTCCTCGTCCTTGAGGAAGAGGGCGTGCCGCAGCTGGTTGACCTTGTCGGGGCCGATGGTCCGCTTGCTGATCTTGCCGATCCACCAGGCGAGGTTCGCCTCGGACGAGCCGAGGAAGCCGACCCCGGCACCCGCGAAGGTGACCTTCGAGGTCGAGCCGAAGACGAACGCGCGGTCGGCGTTGCCGTTCTCGGCGCACAGGGCGAGCACGTCGGCGATCTCGGCCTCGGTGTCGGTGAGGTGGTGCACCGCGTAGGCGTTGTCCCAGAAGATCCGGAAGTCGGGAGCGGCGGTGGTCATGGCGGCGAGGCGGCGGACGGTCTCGTCGCTGTAGGTGACGCCGGTGGGGTTGCTGTACTTCGGCACGCACCAGATGCCCTTGACGGCCGGGTTCTCGGCCACGAGACGCTCGACGACGTCCATGTCCGGGCCGTCGCCGGTCAGCGGGACCTGCACGAGCTCGATGCCGAACCGCTCGGCGAGCGCGAAGTGCCGGTCGTAGCCGGGGACCGGGCAGAGGAAGACGATCCGCGGCTCGTCGGCCCAGCGGCGCCCGGCGCCCGGCATCGGGCTGAGCAGCGCCTGCACGATCGAGTCGTGCATGAGCTCGAGGCTCGAGTTGCCCGCGGCCAGCAGCTGGGCGGCGGGGACCTGCAACGCTCCGGCGAAGATGCGGCGGAGTTCGGTCAGGCCCTTGAGGCCGCCGTAGTTGCGGACATCCGTGCCGTCCTCCGCCTTGTAGTTGCCTTCCCCAGGCAACGTCAGGAGCTCGTTGGAGAGGTCCAGCTGCCGTGGGGACGGCTTGCCGCGGGTGATGTCCAGGGAGAGGCCGCGGTCGACGAGGGCCGCGTAGTCGCGGCGGGCGCTGTCGACGTCGACAGGAACAGTGGTCATGGCGTCCACGCTAAACCCGGCGCCCGAAACGCTTGACACGTGGTCCACGTCACCCTCCGTGCAGGCGCTAGCCTGAGCCATGCTCAGCACACCGCCGGAGAGCCGCGTGCTCGTCGTTCTCGCCGATCACGGACAGTTCTACCTCCAGGACCTCGACGCCCACGACCGGTGGATGCGGACCACGGGCGCCCACGCGGACCTGCCCCCGGCGGGCTGGACGGCCGAAGCCGTCAACGTTCACCGGATCGGGGTGGAGCCGCATTCGCTCTCGATCGGCACCGCCCGCTCCGACCACGTCGAGACGACGCTGCGATTCTGCGAGTCCGCGCCCCCGCTCGACCCGGAGGCCGAGCACAGCGTCGAGGCCGATCTCGAGCTGCTCGGCGACGACCTCGCGATCTACGGCCCGGCCGACGATCCCGGCCGCGAGCAGCACGTCCCCGCCACGGCGGGTGGCTACCGCGTCCGCGTCTCCTACGTGCCGTCGGAGCCACCGGCGCTGCGGAACGAACACGAGGCCGGGGACTACTTCCACTACGCGATCGACCTGTGGCCACGTGTGACGCCCACGGCGCTGGAAGTGCTCAAGCAGGGTCCCGACCCTTGGTGACGTTCACAGCGCGGTGAGCCCAGAGATCCTCCACCGCCCGTCGACGCGCCTCGCGGTGACGGCCAGCTGGGCGCCCGCCGACTCTGGCGCGCCTCCGCCGGGCTTGAGCGTCTGCTGGTCGAGGAACAGCAGCAGGGTCGCGTCGTCACCACGCAGCTCACGGACCCCGATCGAGCGCACGGTGGTGGTGCGCACCAGCTTCTGGTCCTCGGCCCGTTTCCGCGCGGCCGTGAACTCGTCGCGGTACTGCCCGACCGCCTCGCCGGTGAGCACGTCCGCGGCGGCGCGATCGGTCCTGGCGAGGTTGGCGTAGTCGTAGGAGAAGATCGCCTTGACCCCGGTGCCGACCTGGTCGGACACCTCGGCCGACTCGGCGGCGTCGACCAGCGCGGTGTTGTCCCCCGAGCTCAACGCCCGCGCCTGCAGTCCGGACCACACCGCGAAACCGAGTGCCAGCACGATCACCCCGACGAGCGCGGGCAGCAGGTTCGCCCGGAGGTTCATCGCCCGGCCGCCTGGACCGCGGTGACCTTCCAGCCCCCTTCGCCGCGCCGCAGGTCGACGGTCAGCCTGCTGACGTTCGGGGCGGGCGCGCCACCGCCGGTGCTGACCCGCACGTCGAGCACGGCCATCAGCCGGGCGGTGCCCGCGTTCGGGTCCAGCTCGGTGACCGCCGCCTGCTTCAGCTCGGCGGTCGCGATGGTCTTCGTCGACGTCGCCCGGTCGAGCTGCGACTGCCGGTCACCGGTGAGGTCCTGGCCGAGCTGCCCGGCGGTGGCGGCGATCCAGCGGTCGACATCGCGGGCCCCGGCGCGGTAGTCGAGGGTGTTGAGCACGACCAGCTCGTCGGAGGCGGCCGCGACCACGGCGTCCCGCTCGCGGCCGCGCGACGACGCCTCGTCGTGCGCCGCGCGCCACCATGACCAGCCGAACCAGGCGGCGGCCGCCACCGACACCACCGCGAGCGCGATCAGCCCGCGCACCAGGGGATCCCGGCGCATCACGACCCGCCGAGCAGCTTGCCGAGACCGCCGGGCGCGCCGCCGGTGAGCAGGCTGAGCACGCCGGGAAGCTGGCTCTGCTGAACGGTTTGCGGTGTCTGCTTGGGCTGCTCCGGCACCGCGGCGGGTTTACCCGCGTAGGGCGCGTTCTGCGAGCCGCGGACCCCGGTCGCGCTACCCGGCGGCTCGGCGCAGTAGGCGTTCAGGTTGACCGGAGCCTCGGTGAGATCGTTGGCGGGCCGCTGTTTCGTGCCCTCGTAACCCTTGGTGCATGAAACCGGGTCGAAGAAATTGAGCACCACGCCGAGATGTCCCGTGCCGTCCGGCGAGGTCGACGGCGCGAAGGCCGAGATGATCGGGTACGCCACCAGCAGCTCCTCGACGGCGTCCGTGCGCGCCGAGGTGATCTGGGCCGTGGTCAGCGCGTTGGCGAACAGGACACCCAGGTCGGTGCCGGAAACCGCGAGGACGTCGCTGATCTGGCGGCTCAGCTTCGGCGCTTCGTCGAGCACCCGCCGCAGGTCCGGATCGGACGTCTTCAGTTGCCCGGCGAGGGTTTTCAACCCGCTGGAGAACGCCCGGATGTTCGCGCCCTGCCGTTGCTGGGTGTCGAGCACCGTGTGCGAATTCGACAGCAGGCCCTGGGTCTGCGGCAGGTACTGGGTCGCCGTCACGGTCAGCGAACCCGTGCTGTCCAAGAGCTTCCGCAGGTCCGGCCCGGCTCCGGCGAAGGCGTCGTACGTCTCGTCGACGACCATGCGCAGCGAGTCCGGGTGCACACTGGACACCAATTTGTCCAAATTGGACAGTACGGTGTCCGGGGAGAGCGGGATGGACGTCCGGTCGGTGCGGATCACCGAACCGCCGGCGAGGTAGGGCCCGTTCTCGTGCTGGGGCCGCAGGTCCACGTACTGCTCCCCCACCGCCGAGCGGTTCGCCACCGCGGCCTGGGTGTCGGCGGGGATCGGCGGCGCGCCCGGGTCGATGTCGAGGCCGACGTCGACGCCGTGCTCGGTCAGGGTCAGCGAGGCGACCCGGCCCACCGCGACCCCGCGATAGGACACCTCCGAGTTGACGAAGACTCCCCCGGAGTCGACGAGTTGCGCGGTGACCACGTAGCCGCGTGAGCCGAACAGCCGGTCGAGTCCCGCGTACTTCCCGCCCGCGTACCCCACGGAAACCACCGCGATGAGCACGAAGACCAGCAGCTGGATCCGGGTCTTCCTGGTGGTCATCCGCCACCTCCGAGCAGCGTCCCGAGCACGGTGCCGAGCCCGCCCAGCAGGCCGCCCGGGGCCGTCGGCGTCCCCGGCAGCGGGGTCAGCGGCGGCGCGATGTTCGGCAGCGGGAGCGGCGGGGCCGCGCTGCCGTTGGTGAGCGGCACCGCGCCGGGGGTGCCGGTGCCCTGGCCGCCGGGCAGGCCGATGATCGGCTGCGACGAGTTGCCCAGGTTCTGCAGCAGGGTGTCCAGATCGAGGTCGATGGTCGCCTCGACGTTGGCGTAGTCGCCCTTGATCACGTTGCCCGCGTAGTCAGGGAACGGGTAGGTGAGCAGGATCTGCAGGGCGTTGGGCAGGTTCTGCCCGGCCTCGCCGAGTTTGCGCAGCGTCGGCTGCAGTGCCTTGAGGTTGGCGACCAGCTGGTCGCGGCTCTTGTTCACGGTGTCGACCGCGACCCCGGACAACGTGTTCAGCGCCTGCAGCATGCCGACTAGCTGGTCGCGCTGGTCGGTGACGACCTTGAGCCCGGGGGCGAGGTTGTCGAGTGCGTTGGTGAGGTTCTGGGTCTGGCCGTTCAGCGTGCGGGACAGCCTGTCGAGCCCGTCGATCGCGCGCAGGATCTCGCCCTTGTGCGCGTCGAGCTGGGTGGCCAGTTCGTCCACATGGGACAGCAGCGCGCGGACCCCGGTCTCGTTGCCGGCGAGCGCGTCGTTGAGTTCGTGGCTGATCTTCTGGATCTGCTCGACGCCGCCGCCGTTGAGCAGCAGCGAAAGCGCGCCGAGCACCTCCTCGACCTCGGGGTTGCGGTTAGTCCGCGCGAGGGGGATCTTCGCGCCGTCGGCGAGCTTTCCGGCTGCCTTCTCCGCCGTCGGGGCCCGCAGCTCGACGAACTTCTCCCCCAGCAGGCTGGACTGACGCAGCTCGGCGGCCGCGTTGGCGGGCAGCGGGATGTCGCCGTTGACGACCAGGCTCACCCAGGCCGTCTTGGTGTCGGGCGCGAGGTCGATCTTGTCGACCCGCCCGACCGGGACGTCGTTGACCTTGACGCTGGCCTGCGGGACGAGGTCGAGGACGTCGGAGAACTGCGCCGTGACGTGATACGGATGGTCCCCGACGTCCGCGCCGCCGGGCAGCGGCGTGTTGTACAGCCCCGAAAACCCGCCGTCACTGCACGCCGCGAGCGCCAGCACCCCGGCCAGCACCCCCGCCAGCCTTTTTCGACTGCCCCTGAAGGCCACCATCACGGCGTCTAACGCCGTGATGGTGGCCTTCAGGGGCAACTGAACGCTCATTTGGGGGCTCCCGAGAGCTGGGTGAGGACGCCGACCAGTGGCAAGGGCAGGGGTGGGAGTTCGCCCTGCTGGAGGGACGAGAGGACTTGGGGGACGGACGGGAGTTTCAGGGTGCCGTCGAGGATCGGGGCGAGCTGCTTGCAGATACTGCCGAGCGTGTCCGGGACCTGCTTCGGCGTGCCCGCGCTGATCAGGCGGCACACCGTGAGGATCGGCGGGTTGGTGATCTCGTTGAGGTTGTCGCGCACCGCGATCGTGCCGGACGCGGCGTCGTAGGAGTTGATGAAGTTCGTCGCCCCGACCGGCGCGATGTCGAGCACCTCGGCGAGCGACGCCCGCTGGTCCACGAGCACCTTCGTCAGCCCGGCAAGTTTGTCCACATTGGATTCGAGCAGGTCCTTGTTCTCAGCCACGAACGACTGGACGTCTCCCAGCGACGTCGCCAGTGAGCTCAGCGCGGCCCCGACGTCGGCCGAGTCGTCGGCGAGGAACCCGCTGACGTCGGCGACCCGGCCGTAGAACTCGTTGAGCTGCTGGTCGCTCTCGGCCAGCGCGCCGGTGAAGGAGTTCAGATTGGACACTGTCGCGAACAGGTCGCCCTTCGAACTGTCCAGGGTCCGCGCCAGTTCGGCCAGCCGGGTGACCGTGGTGTTGAGGTTCTTGCCGTTGCCGTCGAGGTTCGCCGCCGCGGTATCGAGCACGCCGGACAACGCGCCGTTCTTGTTGGCGCCGTTGGGTCCCAGCCCGGTAGCGAGCTTGTCGAGGCTCGTGTAGAGGTCGTCCAGCTCGGCGGGCGTCGCCGTGTGGTCCTTCGCGATCACCGTCCCGGTCGCCATCTGCGGGCCCGAGTCGTACGCCGGGGTCAGCTGCACGTACCGGTCGCTGACCAGGCTCGGCGCGACGACCACCGCGCCCGCGTCGGCCGGGATCGGCACGTCGGAGTCGACGCGCATGTCGACCTTCACCGCGTCGCCGTGCGGGGTGACGCCGGTGATCTCGCCGACCTTGATCCCCAGCACCCGCACCGAAGAACCGGCGTACAGCCCGACGGTCTTGCCGAAGTACGCGCTGACGCGGGTCCCCCCGGCGTCACGGAACACGAGCCACAGCCCGGCGGTCAGCAGCAGCGCCAGTACGCAGGCGAACCCCAGCCAGGTCACCAGGCTCCGGCCCGCCCTGGTCTCGATGGTCATCGTCCACCCACCCCTTGGTTCGGCGCGGCGATCGGCGGCGTGCAGCCCTCCGGGTTGATCGACAGGCCCAGCGGCGTCAGCGTCGGCGGCAAAAGCCCGCACAGGTAACCCTCGAACCAGCGGCCGTTGCCGGTGGCGTTGGCGCCGACGCGGGCGAACGGCGCCATCAGCTGGAGGCTCCGGCCGAGGTTGTCCTGGTTGCGCTGCAACACATCGGTGACCTTCCCGAGTTTTTGCAGCGTCGGCTTGAGCTGCTGCCGGTTGTCCGCGACCAGCCCGGACAGCTGCGCCGAAAGCTGCTGAGCGCCCTTGAGCAGCCTGCTGATCGCGTCGCGCCGGTTCCGCAGCTCGGTGAGCAGCAGGTTGCCGTCGTTGATGATCTTCCGCAGCTGCGCGTTGCGATCGGACAGCGTCTTCGACACCTTGCTCGTGTTGGCCAGCAACGTCTTCAGGTCCCCGTCGCGTGAGGACACCGTCTTGGACAACGACGAAAGCCCGGTGAGCGCGTCCTTCATGTACTGCGGGCTGTCCTTGAGACTGTCCGACAGCACGGTGAAGCTCTGCGCGAGCTGCTGGGTGTCGATGTCGCCGACCGTGGTCGACAGCTGCTGGAACGCGTCCTGCAGCTCGAACGGGGTCCTCGTACGCGCCAAGGGAATCGTCGTGCCCGGGTCCTGCGTGCCGGTGCCCTTCGGCGACAGCGCCAGGTATTTCTCACCGAGCAGCGTCTTGATCTCGATCGACGCCGAAGTCGCGTCCCCGACCCGAGTGCCCTTGACGCGGAACTTGACCAGCACCTTCTTGCCCGCCAGCTCCACAGAGGACACTTGACCGACCTTGACCCCGGCGACCTCGACCTCGTTGTCCGGCGCGAGCCCGGCCGACTCGCCGAAGTACGCGGAGTACGTCGTGCCGTTGCCGAACAGCGGGATCTCGTCGGAGAAATAGGTCGACACCACGATCAGCACGATGAGCACCAAGGTCACGCCGCCGACGGCGGCCTGGTTGCGGTCCTTGAGCCGTTCGCGGGGGGTCCAGGGGGGCTTGCCCCCAGGCCGGGGCCTGGGGTTCGACCCCAGACCATCGAGCCGTTTGCGGGGGGTCCAGGGGGGCTCGCCCCCAGGCCGGGGCCTGGGGTTTGACCCCAGAAGATCGAGCCGGGTCACGGGCCGCACCTCTCCGGTCGCTGCGTGGTCGGCAGCGGCACGACCGGCACCTCGATGTTGAGCGACGAAATGCCCACCCGGCCGGTGATCCCGCACAGGTAGTAGTTGAACCAGCTGCCGTAACTCAACGTCCGGGTGAACTTCCGCAGGTTGCCCGGCAGCACTTGCAGCAGGTGGTCCAGCAGCGGCTCGGAATCGCCGAGGTTCCGCGACAGCGTCCCCAGCTGCGCGACGTCGTCCTTCAACGCGGGACGCGCGTCCGCGAGCAGCCCGGACGTCGTCACCGCGAGGTCGCCGAGCGCGGTCACCGCGTCGCCGATCGGCTTGCGCTGCTCGGCCAGCCCGGTGACCAGCGCTTGCGTCTGCTCGATCAGGTTCCCCAGCTGCGGGCCGTGCGCGTTCACCGTGCCGAGCACCGAGTTGAGGTTCGTGATGACGTCACCGATCACCTTGTCCTTGCCCGCGATCGCCGAAGTCACCGACGCGGTGTGCGCGAGCAGGCTGGCGATCGTGCCCCCCTCGCCCTGGAACACCTGGATGATCTCGTAGGACAGCTTGTTGACGTCCTCGGGGTTCAGCGCCCGGAACAGCGGCTTGAACCCGTTGAACAGCACGGTCAGGTTGAGCGCGGGCTTCGTCCGTTCGGGTGGGATCACCCCGCCCTCGGGCAGCGCCTTGTCGTCGCCGATGTCGGTGTTCAGCGCGAGGTACCGCTGGCCGACCAGGTTGCGGTACTTGACGACCGCGGTCACCGACGCGGGCAGCCGGTGCGCGGACTCGACGTCGAAGTGGATCTCGGCGAGGTTCTGGGGATCGACGGTGATCCGGTCGACCTGCCCGACCTTGACCCCGACGATCCGGACGTCGTCGCCATCCTTGAGCCCCGACGCGTCGGTGAATTTGGCGGTGTAGCCGGAAGTAACGCCGAAGTTGGTGTTCGCGATCGTCGCGCCGAGGATGCCGGTGAGCACGATGGTGACCACGGCGAACGCGAGGATCTTGAGCAGCGCGGGAACGAAGCTCCTCATTTGAGCTCCACCTCCGCGCCCCGGTACAGCGGCCCGACGAGCAGGCTCGCCCAGTTCGGCACCTGCCCGGGGTCGGCCCCGAAAACCGGGGAGGCCAGCAGGTCGATCAGCTGCTTCTCGTCCGTCGAGTTCACCAGTGACGGCGCGCCGCCGGACGCTCCGCTGCCGGCGGTCACGGGCCCGGGGAGAGTGCCGTTGGGCGAGCGCGGCGGCGCGGGTTTACTGGAGCCGTCCTGGATCGCGCCGTCCGGCGGGTACTGCGGCCAGACGCCCGGCTTCGGCACCTGCGGGTAGCAGCGCGGGCCGCGTTTGTCCTCGTACTTCGGCTCGTCGACGCCGGGCAGGTACTTGCCGCGGCTGGGGGTGAACTCGATGGTGACCCGGCTGACCTCCGGATGCGCGGTGCCCTTGCCGAAGGCGAGTTCCGCGTTGGGGACCGAGTCGGCGAGCTGCTTGAGCAGGCACGGGTACTCGGGCGCGTACTTCGCCAGGACGTCGAGCGTGGGCTGGACGGCCGTGGTGAGGCGGATCAGGTTGTCCTTGTTGACCTGCAGGAAACTCGTCAGGTCGAGCGAGGCCGTGGTCACCGTGGAGAACACGTCCGCGAGGCCGCGCTGCTTCTCGACGAGGGTCTTGCTGGTCGTGGTGAGGTCCGACAGGGCGGTGAGGAGATCCGGCGCGGCCTTGTCGTAGATGTCCGCGGTGTTGGCCAGCCCGGTGATGTCGGCCTTGAGGTCGGGTAGTGACGGGTTCAGCTTGCCGAGGTAGTCCGAAAGCTGGGAAAGCGTCTGCCCGAGCTGCTTGCCACGCCCGTCCAACGCCGTCGACACCGCCGTCAGCGTGCTCGACAGCTTCTCGGGCTGGACAGCCTGAAGCAGCGGCATGACGTCGCCAAGCACCTTCTCGAGCTCGATCGCGCTGGAGCTGCGGTCCTGCGGGATGACGTCGCCCGCCTCGATGTGCTTCGCGGGCTTCTCGGGCAGCTGCAACGCGACGTACCGCTCGCCGAACAACGTCTTCGGCAGCAGCCGGGCCGAGACGTTCGACGGGATGACACCGACCTTGTCCGGCTCCAGCGCGAGGTTCAGCGCCGCGTGGTCCCCGAGCGACTCGATCGAGCGGACCTCGCCGACGACCATCCCGCGCACCTTGACGTCCGCGCCCGCGCGCATCTGGTTGCCGATGTGGTCGGTCTCCAGCCGCACGCTCGTGATCGGGGTGAACTGCTTGGTGTAGAAGGCGATCGTGGTGACGAAGAACAGCACGACCACGACCAGGAACGCCAGGCCGAGTGCCTGGTGGCGCAAGCGCAGGAGCAGCAGACGACGGCTCACCCGGAGATCCTCACTGTCGTCGTCGCGCCCCAGATCGCCAGGCTGAGGAAGAAGTCCAGCACCGAGATCAGCACGATCGAGGTCCGCACCGCGCGGCCCACCGCGACGCCGACGCCCGCGGGCCCGCCGCTGGCGGTATAGCCGTAGTAGCAATGGGAAAGGATCACGATCACGCTGAACACGAGCACCTTGGCGAACGACCAGAGCACGTCTTCGGGGGGCAGGAAAAGCGTGAAGTAGTGGTCGTAGGTCCCGGCGGACTGGCCATAGAGCCAGATGGTGATCTGCCTCGACGCCAGGTACGACGAGAGCAGCCCGACGGCGTAGAGCGGGATGACCGCGGCGACCCCGGCGAGCACGCGCGTGGTCACCAGGTACGGCAGGCTCGGCACGCCCATCACTTCGAGCGCGTCGATCTCCTCGGAGATCCGCATCGCGCCGAGCTGGGCGGTGAACCCGCAGCCGACGGTCGCCGAAAGCGCCAAACCGGCCGAAAGCGGCGCGACCTCGCGGGTGTTGAAGTACGCCGAGATGAAGCCGGTCAGCGCGGCGGTGCCGAGCTGGTTGAGCGCGGAATAGCCCTGCAGGCCGACGATCAGCCCGGTGAACATGGTCATGCCGATCATCACGCCGAGCGTGCCGCCGATGACGGCCAGCCCGCCGGAGCCGAACATGACCTCGGTGAGCAGCCGCAGCGTCTCGCGGCTGTAGCGGCGGATTGTCCGCGGGGCCCAGGCGAGCGCGCGGAAGTAGAACGAAAGCTGCTTGCCCAGGCCTTCGAGGCTGGCGCCAGGGCGCGCGATGATCTCGAGCGTCCGGTCGGCCGCCCGGCGCTCCTCCATCGGGTCCGCGGTCACTAGAGCGCCTTCGGGGGAATGATCTTCAGGTAGATCGCGGTCAGCACGACGTTGATCAGGAACAGCAGCAGGAACGTGATCACCACGGCCTGGTTCACCGCGTCGCCGACGCCTTTGGGCCCGCCCGCCGGGTTCAGCCCGCGGAACGCCGCGACCACTCCGGCCACGAAGCCGTAGAGCAGCGCCTTGATCTCGCTGATCCAGAGGTCCGGCACCTGGGCGAGCGCGTTGAAGCTCGCCAGGTACGCGCCGGGCGTGCCACCCTGCAGGACGACGTTGAACACGTATCCGCCGAGCACGCCGACCACACTGACCAAGCCGTTGAGCAGCACCGAAACCACGATCGCGGCGAGCACCCTCGGCACGATGAGCCGCTGGATCGGGTTGACGCCGAGGACCTCCATGGCGTCGATCTCTTCGCGGATCTTGCGGGCCCCGATGTCGGCACAGACGGCGCTGCCGCCCGCGCCGGCGACGAGCAGCGCGGTGATCAGCGGCGCGGCCTGCTGCACGATGGCGAGCGCGCTGGCCGCGCCGGTGAACGACTGCGCGCCGATCTGCTGGGTCAGCGAGCCGAGCTGCAGCGCGATGACCGCGCCGAACGGGATCGCGACCAGCGCTGTCGGCAGGATGGTGACGCTGGCGAAGAACCAGCACTGCTGGATCCATTCGCGGAACTGGAAGGGCCGTTTGAAGATCGCCCGCAGCACTTCCCAGGACAGGGTGGCGAGCCTGCCGACCTGGGTCAGCGCCGCGGCGCCCGGGATCGTGTACGAGCCACTCGTGCCGCCCACCCACGCCTCCCAGTCGTCACCGCCGAGTCTTACGCATCCGGTCCCGCCACTTTCCGTTAGCGGTGTTCACTCACACTTTCAGGGCATGCGTCGCCGTGGCACCACCATCGGCGGCGAACTCGGCGCCGGTGCAGTACGAGCTTTCGTCGCTCGCGAGGAACAGCACCAGCTTCGCGATCTCCTCCGGCCTGCCCACCCGGCCGAGCGCGAGTTTCTTGCCGATCCGTGACAGGTCCACCTCGACGCCCCCGATCGCGGTGGACACCATCTTGGTGTCGATCGCGCCGGGGTGCACCGAGTTGACCCGGATGTTCTTCGAGCCCAGCTCCAAGGCCGCGACCTTGGTCATCCCGCGGATCGCGAACTTGCTGGCGGTATAGGCCACGAGGTAAGGCATCCCGGCGAGACCCTCCACAGAGGACACGTTCACGATGGAGCCGCCACCGGCCCCGGACATGGGTTCAACGACCGAACGCATGCCGAGAAACGCCCCGATCTGATTCACTCTGATAACACGTTCGTAATCGGCTAGGGTGGTCTTCGCGAGCTCCGAGAAATGCAGGATCCCGGCGTTGTTGACCAGCACCGTCGGCGGCCCGAACTCTTCGACGGCGCGCTTCACCGCGGCTTCCCAATCGGCCTCGTCGCCGACGTCGAGATGCTGGTAGAGGGCCGCTTCGCCGAGTTCGTCCGCGAGCGCTTCGCCCGCGTCGTCGTTGAGGTCGGCGATCACCACCCGCGCGCCCTGAGCGACGAACTCGCGCGCTGCGGCCTCGCCCTGTCCCCGTGCGGCGCCGGTGATCAGGGCGACCTTGCCGTCGAGCCTGCCGGTCACATGAGCTCCTCACCGAGCGGCATCAGGACGGTCTTGAGTTCGGTGAACGCCTCGAACGCCGACTGCCCGCCCTCACGCCCGAGCCCGGACTGCTTGAACCCGCCGAACGGGAGGTGCGGCTCGACCTGGAAGCCGTTGATCCCGATCGTGCCCACGCGCAGCCTGCGGGCGACCCGGAACGCGCGCTGGACGTCGGCGGTGAACACCCCGGCGCCGAGCCCGTACTCCGTGTCGTTGGCCAGTGCGACGGCCTCTTCCTCGGTGTCGAACGGAACGACCGCGAGCACCGGGCCGAAGATCTCCTCCTGCGCGATGGTCGCGGAGTTGTCGACGTCGGCGAAGATCGTCGGCTGCACGAAGTTCCCGTTCGCGAGGTCGCCGCCGAGCCGCTCACCACCGGTGACGAGCCTGCCCTCGGTCTTCCCCTTTTCGATGTACCCGAGCACGCGTTCGAGTTGCCGCGCGTTGATCAGCGGGCTGGAGATGACGCCGGGGTCGAACGGGTCGCCGTAGGTGATCATGCCCGCCATCCCCTGTGCCGCGCCGAGGAACTCCTCGTAGACGTCGCGGTGCACGAGCGCGCGGGTGTTCGCGACGCACGCCTGGCCGGACAGGCCCATGGTGACCGCGCCCATCGTGGTCATCGCGGCGAGGCCGACGTTGGGTGCGTCCTGGAAAACGAGCGCCGGGCTCTTGCCGCCGAGCTCCAGCGAGACTCGCTTGAGGGTGCCCGCGGACGCCTCGACGATCCGTTTGCCGACCGCGCGGCTGCCGGTGAAGCTGACCTTGTCGACGTCCGGATGGGTGATCAGCCGTTCCCCGGTGGGGTCACCCGGACCGGTGACGAGGTTGAGCACCCCGGCCGGGAGACCGGCCTCCCCGAGCAGTTCGACCATGCGCAGCACGGAGAACGTCGCGAACTCGCTCGCCTTGAGCACCACCGTGCAGCCCGCCGCGAGGGCGGGCGCGATCTTCTGCGCGAACAGCAGGAAGGGCGCGTTCCAGGGGAGGATCGCCGCGACCACGCCGATCGGTTCGCGGAACGTCATCGCGAGGTGGTCGCCGCCCTGGTACGGCGGCAGCGTCTGCCCGCCGATCTTGTCGACCCAGCCCGCGTGGTGGTCGAACACGTCCGCGGCCGCGCCCACCGACGTCGCGTAGATGGCCCCGAACGACAACGGGACGCCGTTGTCCAGCGCTTGCAACGCACGGAGTTCGTCGGCGTGTTCGCGCAGGAGATTCGCGTAGCGGTGAAGCAGCTGGATCCGCACGGTGGCACGGGAGTACGACCACGCGCCCGAGTCGAACGCCCTGCGCGCGGCGGCCACCGCGTCGTCGACGTCGGCGGCCGAAGCGACGGCGAACTCGCCGATGGCCTCGCCGGTGGCCGGGTGGTGGTGCGGCCAGGTCGCGCCGTCGCGCGCGGGGCCCCACTGGCCGTCGATGAAGAGCTGACCGGCCTTCAGACCGACCGATTCGCGATGCGGTTGCACGGTGAGGGTCATGCCGCTCCTAAGAGAGGATTTCCGAGGCGGCGAACATCCGCTCCGGATCGCGCTCGGCGAAGTACCCGCCGATGCTCGTTTCGAGTTCCGCGGCGTTCCAGACGCCGTTCTCCGTGTCGAATCGCTGCTCGACGGAAGGCGGCCGGAGCAGGGCGACCATGCCGCCGTGCACGACGAAGACCTGCCCGCTGATCCGCTCGGCGGCGGGCGAGGCGAGGAACGCCACGAAGGGCGCGACGTGGTCCACCGACAGCGGGTCGACGCCCTCGGTGGGCGCGTCGGCGCCGAACACGCCTTCGGTCATCGCGGTTCTCGCGCGCGGGCAGATGGCGTTCGCGCGGACGCCGTAGCGGCCCATCCCCCGTGCGGCCGACACGGTCAGCGCGGCGATGCCCGCCTTCGCGGCAGCGTAGTTCGGCTGGCCGGGTGAGCCGATGAGGAAGGCCTCGGACGCGGTGTTGACCAGTCGCGCGTACACTGGCTTACCCTCCACTTTAGACTGCTGGCGCCAGTACGCCCCGGCGTTGCGGGACAACAGGAAGTGGCCGCGCAGGTGTACCCGCAGCACGGTGTCCCACTCGTCGTCGGACATCGAGAAGAGCATCCGGTCGCGCAGCACGCCCGCGTTGTTGACCAGGATGTGGAGGCCGCCGAAGTGCTCCACGGCGGCGGCCGTCAGCGCGTCGGCGGTGGCCCGTTCGGAGACGTCACCGGTGACGGCGAGCGCCTTTCCCCCGGCCGCCTCGATCTCGGCCGCCACCACGTGGGCGACCTCCGAGACGTCGTTGACCACGACCGACGCCCCGGCCGCCGCGAGCGCGAGGGCCTCCGCGCGGCCCAGGCCCGCCCCGGCGCCGGTGACGATCGCCGTCTTGCCCGCCAAACTCACCGGAGGCCTCCTCGCTGAAGCACGGCGGACCGGTCCCGGTCCGCCTCTCCCGGCCCACACTAGAATCTGTTCTTGCCGGAAGCAAGGGCTAGATAAACGGTGCTAACTGGTCATGAACAGGGCATTCTTCGGGCAGCCCGTGACAGCAAGCGAAACACGTTCCACTTTTTCCTCGGTGATCTCGCCCGGGGTGACGACCAGTTCCTCCTCGTCGTCGAGGTCGAAGACCTCCGGCGCGAAGCCGACACAGACCGCGTTGGCCTCGCAGAGCGACCGATCGACGCCGATCTCCATGCTTCCTCCCGTCGCGTGCACCTGGTACAACTAGAACAGGTTCTACTGTAGCGCCGAGTACGGGTACGGCGGAACAGGCACAGCGCCCGGCGGAGGTAACGGATGCGGATCGACTACACGCCCGAGCAACGCGAGCTCCGCGACGAGCTGCGGGCGTACTTCGCCGAGCTGATGACGCCGGAGCGCCGCGACGGGCTCGCGTCGGGCAGCGGCGAGTACGGCGACGGCTTGGCGTACAAGGAAATCGTCCGCGAGCTGGGCCGCAGTGGCTGGCTCGCGCTCGGCTGGCCGCGCGAGTACGGCGGGCAGGACCGGTCGACGCTGGACCAGCTCGTGTTCACCGACGAAGCGGCCGTCGCGGGGGTGCCCGTCCCGTTCCTCACGGTGAACACCATCGGGCCCACGATCATGCGCTTCGGCACCCCGGACCAGAAGGCGTTCTACCTGCCGAAGATCGCCGCGGGCGAGCTGCATTTCTCGATCGGCTACTCCGAGGCCGGCGCCGGGACCGACCTGGCGTCGCTGCGGACCAAGGCCGTGCGGGACGGCGACGAGTACGTCGTCAACGGCCAGAAGATGTGGACCAGCCTGATCGAATACGCCGACTACGTGTGGCTCGCCGTGCGGACCGACCCCGAGGCGCGCAAGCACAAGGGCCTCAGCATGCTGATCGTGCCGACGTCGGCGCAGGGTTTTTCGTGGACGAAGGTCCACACGATGGCCGGGCCCGGCACCAGCGCCACCTACTACGACGACGTCCGCGTGCCGGTGACCTCCCGGGTGGCGGACGAGAACGCGGGCTGGCCGCTCATCACCAACCAGCTCAACCACGAGCGCGTCGCGCTGACCTCGGCCGCGCCGGTCCAGTCGATGCTGCGGGAGGTGCGGGCCTGGGCGCAGGCGACCAAGCAGCCCGACGGCAGCCGGGTGATCGACGCCGAATGGGTGCGGCTGCACCTGGCGCGGGTGCACGCCCAGGCCGAGTACCTCAAGCTGCGGAACTGGAAGATCGCGTCGGCAGGCGAACTCGGCCCGGCGGAGGCGTCGGCGACGAAGGTGTTCGGCACGGAGTTCGCCATCGAGGCCTACCGCCTGCTGATGGAGGTCCTCGGCGCGGGCGCCGTCGTGCGCGAGGGCTCCCCCGGCGCACTGCTGCGCGGACGGGTCGAGCGGCTGCACCGGTCCTCGCTGATCCTGACCTTCGGCGGCGGCACGAACGAGGTCCAGCGCGACATCGTCGCCGCCACCGCCCTCGGCCTGCCCGTCACCCGCTAGGAGCGACCATGGACTTCACCCTGACCGACGCCCAGCAGGACCTCGCCGCGCTGACCCGCCGGATCCTCACCGACAAGGTCACCCCGGAGCTGCTGGGAGCCCACGGTTCCGGTGGCCACGACGCTCCCTTATGGACGGTGCTGGCCAAGGCCGGCGTGGTCGACGCCGCCCTGCCGCAGCAGGTCGGCGGCGGCGGTTTCGGGCTGCTGGAACAGTGTTCGGTCCTGGCCGAGATCGGCCGCGCGGTGGCGCCGGTGCCGTATCTGACGTCGATCACGATGGCGGCCTCGGCGCTGGCCGAGTTCGGCGACGCCGAACTGGCCGAACGCTGGACGGTCCCGGCCCTGCGCGGGGCGCGCGTGCTCACCGTCGCACTCCCGGACTTCGGCTCCCCCTGCGGCTTCACCGCCGAGCCGTCGCCGGACGGCTGGCGGCTGACCGGCACGCAGACAGCCGTGCCCTTCGCCGCGTTCGCCCACGGGCTGCTCGTCGAGGCGGACCTCGACGGCGAGCGGGCCGTCTTCGTGCTCGACGCCGACGCCCCCGGCGTCGCCGTGTCACCCCAGCGGACGATCGACCACGCCGACGCGGCGCTGGTCGAGCTCTCCGGTGCGACGGCCGCCGCGTCGCTGGGCGACGTCGGCGAGTGGATCCGGCAGCGCGGCACCGTGGGCCTGTGCGCACAGCAGCTCGGCGTACTCGAACGAGCTTTGGAGCTCACCGCGGCCTACGCCCGCGAGCGCGAGCAGTTCGGCCACGTCATCGGGAGCTTCCAAGCCGTACGGCAGCGGCTGGCCGACGCCTACCTCGACGTCGAAGCCGTCCGGCTCACCCTCTGGCAGGCCGCCTGGCGCCTCAGCGAAGGCCACCCAGCGGCCGAGGAGGTCGCGACCGCCAAGTTCTGGGCGGCCGAAGCCGGGCACCGTGTCGCGCACACCGCGGTGCACGTCCACGGCGGCGTCGGCATCGACGTCGACGGCCCCCTGCACCGCTACTTCGCCGCCGCCAAACGCCTGGAGTTCACCCTCGGCGGCGCGACCGCCCAGCTCCGCGGCCTCGGCACCCTCCTCGCCACCACCCCGGCCTGACCATGCCGTGTCCACGAGCCGTGTACATCGCCGTCCGCGACACAGCGGCGACGCGGCAGGCTGGCTGGCTGGCTGGCAGGCTGGCAAATGCGCACAGATCGTGGACGCGGGTGCGCGGACGGCGGAAACGGGGAGGTCGGATGGGTGACGTGCCGACGGTGACGGAGCTCCTGCTCGCGCGCGCCGACGACCCGGGTGACGGGCTCAAGTTCGAGGACAGGCGGTGGTCGTGGGCCGAGCACGTGCGGGCCTGCGCGGAGCGTGCGGAGTTGCTGCACGGGCTGCTGAGGCCGGGCTCGCCGCCGCATTTCGGGGTGCTCGCGGACAACGTCCCGGAGTTCTCGTTCCTGCTCGGCGGCGCGGCGCTGTCCGGCAGCGTGCTGACCGGGCTCAATCCCGGCCGCCGGGGCGCCGCCCTGATCAGGGACGTCCGGCTGGCGGACTGCCAGGTGGTGCTCGCCGAGCAGCGGTACGCGTCCCTGCTCGAAGACGGTGACGTCGACGTCCTGGTCATCGGCGGCGAGGAGTACGAGGACCGGCTGCGCGCGTGCCGGGGTGCCCGGCCGCGGCCGGTCCCGTCCACGCCCGAGGACCTGCTGATGCTGATCTTCACCTCCGGCACCAGCGGCGAGCCGAAGGCCGTCCGGTGCACGCACGGCAAGATCGCCTTCCCCGGCCGGATGCTCGCCGACCGGTTCGGACTGTCCACTCAGGACACCACCTATGTCGCCATGCCGCTGTTCCACTCCAACGCCGTGATGGCGGGCTGGTCCGTCGGCCTCGCCGCGGGCGCGGCGATCGCGCTGCGGCGGAGGTTCTCCGCCTCGGGTTTCCTCGACGACGTGAGGAAGTTCGACGCGACCTTCGCGAATTACGTTGGCAAGCCGCTCTCGTACGTCCTCGCCACCCCGCCCCGGCCCGACGACGCCGACAACCCGCTGAAGATCGTTTACGGCAACGAAGGCGCGGAGGCGGACCTGACGAAGTTCGGCGAGCGCTTCGGCTGCCACGTGCTCGACGCGTTCGGCTCCACCGAGGGCGGCGTCAACTTCGCGCGGGACGCCCTGACCCCGCCGGGCTCGCTGGGACGACTGCTGGACGGAATACGGATCCTGCACCCGTCGACGGGGCTGCCCTGCCCGGCGGCGAAGTTCGACGACACCGGACGGCTGCTCAACGAGGCCGAAGCCGTCGGCGAACTGGTCAACACCACCGGCGCGGGCTGGTTCGCCGGGTACTACGGCGACCCCGGCGCGGAGGCCGACCGGTTGCGCGGCGGGATGTACCACACCGGCGACCTCGCCTACCTCGACGCGGACGGCTTCTGCCACTTCGCCGGGCGGCTCGGCGACTGGCTGCGGGTCGACGGCGAGAACCTGGGCACCGCGCCGATCGAACGGGTGCTGCTGCGCCATCCCGGGATCACCGACGCGGCCGTGTACGCGGTGCCCGATCCCGCGGTGGGCGACCAGGTGATGGCCGCGCTCGTGCCCGCCGACGGCTTCGACCCGGCCGGATTGGGCAATTTCCTCGCCACCCAGCCGGATCTGGGGCCGAAGCAGTGGCCGCGCTATGTCCGGCTGGTGACCGAACTGCCCCGCACGGCCACCCACAAGGTGGTGAAACGGACCCTCGCCGCCGAGGGCCTGACGTGCCCGCGGCCGATCTGGCACCGGCCCGGCCGCGGGCACGACTACCTGCCGTTGACCTGAAACCCGGGTCAGGCGAAGCGTTCCCACTTCTTCGACAGCGCGACGGCCAGCAGGACCGCCAGCAGGATCCGGACCAGGATGATCGGCAGCGTCCCCGCCGTGGCACTGACCAGGTTGATGATCGTGCCCAGCGCGAGCACCGGGTAAAGGACCCCGACGGCGAACCTGCGCCACAGCCACACGCCGAGCACGGCGAAGATCTGCACCGCGTCCAGGACCATCGCCAGCACCACCGGGATCGGGAGGTCCCGCCCGCGGCCGGAAACGACGATCAGCGAGCCGACCTCCAGCACCACGGTGAGCACCGCGGCCAGCCCGTACACGAGCAGGAGGGTGGTGAGAAGGCCGCCCCGGCGGCGGTCTTCGGTTCTGCGGGACGCGGGGTTCGTACTCATGGGACGAGACGTTGCCCGATCTGTCCGGATCACGTCAGGCCAGAATTACCCCCGGATTTGTACCGTCGGGCTCAGTCGCCGGGCGCGGTAATGGGGCGCAGGCGGCGCGGCCCGGTGTCGGGGCGCGAAGGCGTCGGGCCGAGCATGACCCGGGCGTTGGCCACGAACGCGCCCTCCGGCGAGGCGAGGATCGGGTCCAGCGCCAGCGAACGGACCTCGGGGTTGTCCTCGGCGAGCGCGGCCACCCGCAGCACGATGTCCTGCAGGGCGGCGAGGTCGGCGGGCTCGTCACCGCGATAGCCGGTGAGCAGCGGCGCGGTGCGCGGCTCGCCGAGCAGGGTGGCGGCGTCGACGTCGGTGAGCGGCACCGCGCGGTACGCCCGGTCCCCCAGCAGGTTGCTGACCAGACCGGACAGCCCGAACGACACCAGCGTGCCGAACGAGGGGTCGTCCTGCAGGCCGATCACGCACGAGATCCCCTTGGGCGCCATCTGCTGGACGTAGACGTCGACCTCACCGGAGACCTCGCACAGAGTGCGATAGGCGGTGCGGACAGACTCCTCGGACGACAGGTCGAGCCGGACGCCCGCCAGGTCCGGGCGGCCGCGCAGCCGCTCGTCGACGGCCTTGAGCGTCACCGGGTAGCCGAGTTCCGCGGCCGCCGACACCGCTTCGCCCGCGGTGGAGGCGACCTGGAACGGGACCACTTCGACGCCGTAGCAGCCGAGGAGGCGGACGACGTCGGCGTCGGAAAGCACGGTGGTCTTGCCGTCCTCGGCCGACAGCAACTCCCGCACGATCTCCTGCGCCTTCTCCACGTGCAGCCCGCCCGGCCGCACGAAAGTCCCTTGTGGACGCTGGCGCCACGCGGCGTATCGGATCACCTTCGCCAGCGCGCTCACCGCCCGCTCCGGGCTGGGGTACGAGGGCACCGAACCCCGCGTCGGGGCGCCGTCCTCGGACAGCACCGCGAGCTCGGCCGGGACCCCTTCGGCGGCGAGGAAGGTGGACACGATCGGCTTGTCCTTGGCCAGCTCGACGACGGCCTCCCGCAGCGCGCGGGCGTAGGCGGTGCCCGGGATCGCCAGCGGGGGCACGAAAACCACGACGAGCGCGTCGGCGTCCGGGGAGTTGAGCGCCTCGCGCACGGCGGCCGCGAACTCGTCAGGACCGGCCTGCGGGCCGACGTCCACCGGGTCGAAGGCGAGCTTCAGCCCCTGCGCCCGCGCGGTGTCCGCGGCGAGCAGGCCGATCGCGCTGGAGTTGCCGACGATGCCGCCCCGCGGCCCGGCGGGCAGCGGCGGGGGGGCGACCACGCGCGCGGTGTCGAACAGCTGCGCCAGCGACTCGACCCGGACGACGCCTGCC